>JACPZK010000022.1 GCA_016195565.1 Nitrospirota bacterium
AAGCCTGCCAATACCATTTTCTGCTTCTCTTCTGCGCTCCATTTCTTTCTTGCCATCTGCTTCCTCCTTCCGGAGGACTAACTTACCAGTTGTTCCTAATTTCGTCAAACCCTACAAAAACACCCCAAATGAAATACTGGTTCATGGACCAGTATCGCTCCTGGCATGGGGTGCAGAGGATGTGCCGGGTCTTGAGAGCATCAAGGAGCGGATATTACGCATGGAAGAGACAGCCTAAGAGCAAGAGGCAGAAGGAAAATGAGAAAGTACTCATGGAGATAAAAGAATCACATAAAAACAGCCGTATGGCCTATGGAAGTCCCAGGATAACCAAGGACATACAGGCCAGAGGAGCAAAGTGCAGCGAAAACCGTGTAGCCAGGTTAATGAAGATGCATGGCATTACCGGCAAGGCAAAAAAGAAATTCAAGGCTACAACGAACTCAAAGCACAATTTGCCTGTTGCTCCCAATCTCCTGAGTCAGCACTTTGCGGCAGACAAGCCAAACACCGTATGGGTATCTGATATTACATATATTGCAACCATGGAAGGCTGGCTGTACCTGGCTGTAATATTGGATCTGTATTCCCGACAGGTAGTCGGATGGGCTATGAGTGACCGACTGACAGCCGAGTTTGTTGTCAAAGCCTTGTATCAGGCCATAGGGCGAAGGAAGCCCGGTACAGGTTGTGTATTTCATTCTGACAGAGGCGTTCAATACGCAAACTCTGATTTCAGGGATGTACTGAAGGCTTATGGCTTTATCCAGAGTATGAGCAGAAAGGGTAATTGTTACGACAATGCGGTTGCTGAGAGTTTCTTTCATACCTTAAAGACAGAGCATGTCTATGATTACCGGTATGAAACACGGGCAGAGGCTATGCAAAGTATTTTCGAATATGTTGAGATGTTCTATAATCGTCAGAGGAGGCATTCAGCTCTGGGATACCGTTCACCGGTATCTTTTGAGCTGGAGGCTATGGCAGCCTAACTTAAAAAGAGTGTCCGTGAAAACGGGGGAAGATCAATGCTTAGATGGTTCACTCAATATCAAACACTCCTTGTTCAAGGGCTATTGCAACAGCCTGACTTCTCTTTACAGCGCCAAACTTTTGCATAATGTTTTTGATATGGAACTTTGCAGTATCTTGACTTATAGAAAGAATTACGGATATTTCCCATGTGCTTTTACCTTCTTTCAACCATTTCAACACTTCTTTTTCCTTTGGTGAAAGTGGGGTATTGCATGTTTTGTTCTGACGCAAAATACGAGTTAATGCCTGATGAAGGTGAGGAACAAGATACTTCAGTATAATCTCCGTCCTTGGACAGCGTTTTATTGAAGTCCCTGCAAAAGAGAATAGGCTCCCTGTGTTACCTTTAAAATTTCTTAATCCGTCAGTATAGCCTCCTCTCAATCCAAAGTCCTCTGCATGTGAAATAAACACTTTTGAAGTCATGCTTTTTTTATATGTATCAGCCCAGTATTGCAATCTAAAATTTAAAAAATTCTCTTTTACAATTGGATCAACCTTATCAAATCTCTGCAAAACATAAAACTCAAGCCAATCTGAAGGATAGCTTATATTTATGATATTGTAAGAATTTACCGTACAATTAGTGGTTATCTCTCCCAATCCACAGAGAGCAAATTCAAATGGGATTAAAGATTTCAGTTTATTTATAAGTTCTCTTAATTCCTCTTCCTTGGTACATGAGAGATTTGCAAGTATTAAGTCAAGCAGGTAGATGGCATCGTGTTTGGATAATGAATTTCTTAAATTCCTCACAAGTCCTCTCCCTACACACCCATTTACAGGCAAGTTTGAAGAAAAATAAAAAAGGCGTGTTATATCACGCCTTGAATTCAACTTTAAACTTATAAGTTAGAAAGTCTGTCTGTCTGTCTGTCTGTCTGTCTGTCTGTGCATGATTAATGCCAGAGGCTTAGTTATCCCATTTGTCCTCCATAAAAAGAGCATTTGCAACTTAAGATACAAAAGGGGGATATTCCTGTCAAGGTAATTTTCACATCGTCATTTCATCGGGTGCGGTGATACTGGCTGGAGGGTGAATATATGGGATTAAAAAGGCAGAATCTTTACTCGCGCCCTTACTTCGTCAACCGTAATAAATGCTCCACTTTCAAGAGTTATCTTGTATTTTTGAAGTATCTGCACCAGCCTGCTGCCGAGGGTTTGCGGCATGACATCCTGCGTACGAACCTGAATAACGCTCGGACCATTAGAATGGGTAGCTGCTAAAAGCGCTCCAAAATCCAAATCGTGTGTAAATACAATATAACCTCTCTCCTTCGCCCATTCCATAACAACTTTGTCGGTTGCCTTTATATTTCCAGCTTCCGACCAGTGAATAGCTTCCCAATCTTGTTGCTTGAATATCTCAACCCACTCAGGAGAAAGATCCATGTCTATAAGGATTTTCATGCAGAAACAAGAGGAACGTCGATCTCTTCAGACCTCCATGCGGCATAGGTAAGCGCTGCCTGAATATCTTCTTCTTCAAGGTATGGATATGCTTTCAGTATTTGGGCGTGAGTGTATCCGGATGCGATAAGTCCTACAATGGTTCCCACGGTTACACGCATACCTCTGATGCACGGCTTACCGCCCATTACATTCGGATCAAATGTTATGCGTTTCAGTTCCTTCATTTTCAACTCTCCTATTCGTTTATTCAATTATAGCACAGGTCCGTCTTAGACCTGTGTTCTTCTATAAAACAAGAGCCCTGCTTCTGAGGAAGCGTCAGGCAGAAGTTCTGGTATCTGGTTCTACGCGCCATCGGCATACATAACCTTGCCCATATCGCTTACGTCATAACCTCCGAGCTTTGCAACCATTTCCCTGAATTCATTATCTTCCCTGATAATGCTTAACAAAGCCCTTATCATTTCTGTATCGTAGAATTCAAACGGGATTGCAAGGTCATAGCGCTCCTTTGCAACAGGGATAAAATCAAGACCGAGCGCTTTCGCTGATGCAAGTATCGCAAGTCCAGTGTCTGCAATGCCTGTAAGCACCGCTGATGCAACACCCATGTGAGTGTATTCCTCTCTTTCATATCCTTTCACATCTTCAGGTTTTATTCTGAATTCCCGCAGGTGTTTATCTGTCAATAACCTGGTCCCGGCGCCTGCCTGCCGGTTTATAAAAACAACATCTTCCCTTGTCAGGTCTTCAAATCCTTTTATATTTTTCGGGTTTCCTTTCAGCACAAGAAGCCCCTGCTCCCTGTAAACTAAATTTACGAGAACGATCCTCCTGTCAGAAAGGAGCCGTTTTACGGAAGAGACATTATACTCTCCTGTCTCCTCGTCAAGCAGATGTGTTCCTGCAATATGCGCCTCTCCTTTTTTTAAAGCCATCAACCCGCCCATTGAACCGGCATGGGCTGACGAAAGCGAGAGTCCGGGATATTTCTTTTTCAGTGCATTTGATAGAAGGTCCAGCGCATTATCATGGCTTCCAATACATACTATTGTATTTTCTATTTCGTTTTTTGTTCTGAGCAGTTCTACATTCACCGCTGAACCTGAGCCTATTCCCTCAGACATGGCAGGTATTCTCACAAAACCATCTGCACGCACAAGCGACATCAAAACTCCTGCCCCGCGCGAAACAGGAGTGGCAATGAATTTATCTCCGACCTTCCCTATCTTGACCCTTAAAAATTCTTCCTGTCCGAGAGTTGAAGCAGCCTGCCTTGAAAGGACGACCCTCAAAACCTCAGGGGGTTCCATTTCTATACCCTGCCATTTGTAAATCACAGGCTTTGCGAAAAGATTAAACGTTATGAATGCTGACACTGGATATCCCGGAATGCCAAGCACAGGCTTGTTTTCAACCAGGCCTAATATTACAGGCTTGCCCGGCTTTATGCTTACCCCGTGAAGTATCACTTCACCTGTTTCGCTTATCGCTCTTGATGTAAAATCCTTAGAGCCTGAAGATGCGCCTGCATTGATAACAACCATGTCTCCAACTTTATGAGCCTCTAAAATTGCATCTTTTAACGCGTCAATATTATCAGGGACGATTCTGAATCTAACAGGCTCTCCTCCCCATTCAGAAACAAGGCCGCCGAGCACCCTTGAATTGTATTCAATAATATCTCCCTTTTTAAAATTGGTTCCGGGCTCTACGATTTCGGTGCCTGTCGGGATAATTACCACCTTCGGTTTTCTCCTGACGTTAATATCTACATATCCCCCCGCAAGCATTGCGCCTGTATCAACAGGCCTTATTCTGTGATTTTCAGAAAGTATAAGCTCTGTGGCAACAATATCCTCGCCAATCACCCTTACATTCTGCCATGGAGTTGCAGGCTCGGTGATTTCTATGTATTCATCAGTATCCTGTGAACCGTGAACCGTGAACCGTGAACTAATTACATTTACATCTTCTATCATTATCACTGCATTAAAACCATCAGGCATCGGATCTCCTGTGTCAACATAAACTGTCTGTTCAATTAACTTAAGTTTTTTGGGGGATGTTTCGGACGCGCCAAAGGTTTCCTGATATTTAACGGCATATCCGTCCATTGCAGATGAATGATAAAAAGGAGATGAGAGCCTTGCCGTAACAGGTTCTGCTGTTATTCTTCCGAGGGATTCCGAGACCATTACTTTTTCTCCGGGAAAAGCTTTAAGAAAACCCTGTGATTCAAGCCTCCTGAGCCATTTTTCTATAGCCTCATTCAGCGGGGTTGTCTCAAGATAAAGCTTACGCTTCAATTGCACCTCTTGAATGTCTCCGGGTTTTTATTGATTGTATAGGTTCCAACCCTGTTAGAAAAGGGAAGCTTTTCTAACAGGGTTAACATGCCTTAAAATCTCAGAAATGCTCCTATACCGCCTGCATCCAACAGCTCTTTATTATCTGCTATCACTTCTATCAGCGAACCTTGTTCCACTGCTCTCTGCGCTGCGAGGTCAATAAGATAATTGACTTCCTCCATCCCTCCCTTGCAATAAGGGCAGACAGATACTTTCTGCTTTGAAAGATTCCTGCAGTTCCGGCATTCGTAGCCTTCATCTTTAAGATTCTTCAGTAATACGAGCTTCATTATTCTTCCTTCCTGAAGCGCATTCAGAACATCCTCTATGCCTATTACTGCATTCTGCCCTTTACCGGCTGCTGTAAGCAAATCAGAAACAATCGCTTTCTCCGCCATGCTCTCAGACTCGCTTATCACAGGTTTGACTTTTTCAAATACATCATTGACATTCGCAAACATCTCGGCATGAAAAATGCCCACAATTTTTTCACTGACTGCCCTTGGAAGCATCTCCCTTACCTTTGCAACGGCGTCGTCGGAACCTCCTGTTATTATCCTTTCTATCCGCTCAGCTGCCAGAAATGACTCCAGTTTTTTTATAACGTCCTTTATATGCAGGCTTACATGATAATCTATATGCCGTTCAAATCTGTGTCCTGACAGAGAAAACCATCCTCCTCTTTTATGCTTCCCCGGCACATCCGGCGTATGCACCTCACCGTATTCCTCTATCTCGCCAAGATGCACAAGGAACAAACGCGCAGATTCCTTGTCAACAAGAAGCACAGCATACTGTTTATAATTATCCAGTATATCAAGCAGCGGCTGTATATACGGAGTCTTATCCACTATTATTGTGTTTTTTACAGGGACCGCAAGATGATATTCCTTCCAGAATGATTTTTCAGAAGAAGTGATAATTGCCAGCCCTTTTTTGAATTCCCTCTTATTGCCGGTGACAAACGCCTCAAGCTTTTCAATATCGCCTTTAATCTTTTTAAGTATCGTCTTATCCGTTTCTTCTGAAATATTTTTGAGCATATTCTTAAGATGTATTACATAATTCCCTTTTGTGTTAGGACTTACATTCAGATAAAGACTCACAAAATAACTGCCATCAGCCTGAAGTGTTGCAATCTCTTTTAGTTCTTCATGGTTAAGCATTTGTCCCTCCTTCTTCTGTACCTCTGAATATCTCAAATACTGATACGAACAGCGCCAGAACTAGCGGCCCGATTACAAACCCGATAAAACCGAAAAAGTTTATCCCGCCGATAACACTGAAAAATATCAAAAGAGTCGGCATCTTTGTCCTTCCGCTTATTATGACAGGCCTCAGAATATTATCCACTATGCTTATTACCAGCGACCCAAAAAGCAAGAGCGCTATGCCCTTCATATAACTGCCTTTGATAAGCAGATATATCACTGCCGGGCCCCAAATTATAAAAGTGCCAAGCATGGGAAGAAACGACATCACTGCCATTGCAGACCCCCATAAAACAGGCGCATTAATGCCTAACGCAAAAAAGGCAATGCCGCCGAGCGCTCCCTGAACAATCGCAACCACAACTCCGCCGTAAACTGTTGACACTACCATATCCTTCACCTGAAATCTGAGCCTGTCTTTCTGATTTTCAGAAAAAGGAATATAATTCCCTATTTTCTGCAAAATGTCAGGCCCATCCCTCAGGAGAAAAAATACCGCAAATCCCATAAATATGAAATCTATTATTGCACTGCTGATATTCGCCGCCCAGATGGAAAGATTATCCACCAGCCCCTTGCCAAACTTCTTAATCCCCCCAAGGATAACATCGCTTATCTCAACGCCTTCAATGCCGAAATAGGATTGAATCTTCTCAGTAAAACGCACAACATGAGGAGAAGTGAAAATATTCTTGATAGAATCAATTGTTTCCTTGTCAATCTTTTCAGCAATATCCTTTAGCTCCTCCAGAAGAACAAAGGAGAGATAGATAAAAGGCGCAACAATCACAATGAGAATTAAGGCTGTTGTTATAAACGACGTAAAAAATCTGGATCTGCCGTACCTCAATATAAACGTATATGCAGGATAGAAGACTATAGTAAAAACTATTGCCCATGCAATGGCATTAAAAAACGGCTTAAGTATCTGGTATGACAGATAGCCAAGCACAAGCAGTATGAATATAGAGGTTACGACATAAAATCTATTTACCCTCAATTGCCGCCTCCGCAAAAGCCCTGAAAATTTTTTCTGACAGGCTGTCCTGCAGCCGCTCAGGATGCCACTGCACTCCAAGAAGAAACGGATAATCCTCGCAGCATACTGCCTCTGCGATGCCGTCAGGAGAAAAGGCAATTGCATTCAATCCCTGCCCAATAGCCTTTACCGCCTGATGATGAGAACTGTTAACCTTAAACTCGCCTCTATCTATAAGTTTATTATCGTCTATTTTAATTGTATGCCAACCCTCTCTGTGCTCTATTGCCGCCGGAACCTGCTGCCTTATATCCTGATAAAGGCTTCCTCCAAAAGCAACATTTATAAGCTGCATCCCATAACATATGCCGAGCGCCGGCTTCTTCAACTTTATTATCTCATGAATTATTGCAAATTCAAAGCCGCTTCTGTCCCTTTCAACAATTTTTATCTCATAATTTATATCTTCGTTGTAATAGGAGGGATGGAGGTCGCTTCCTCCGGAGACAAGAATTCCGTCAATCCTTAAAGCAATATCCGCGGCATTACGGGAAGGCGCCAGCAATACAGGACAGGCGCCGGCATTCTCAACAGCCGCTGCATAATCCCTGTTGAGTTTAAAGCGGTTGTCCTCGATGTCTGCTGTTATACCTATAACCGGTCTCAACAGGCCCTCACACCCTCAACTTTCCGCCTGTCTCTGCTGTGATATACTTAACAATATTAAGATGCATTTCTTCCACTTCCGCTTCCGTAAGTGTTCTGTTATCCGACCTGTATCTTACCGTAAATGCAAGGCTTTTCTTTTCATCAGGAATATTTCTGCCTTTATAAAAATCAAAGATGGAAACATCCTCTATTAGTTCCGAGGGATACGCCCTTATGAGATTCTCAATGTCGAACGCTCTGAGTGTATCATCCACAATGATTGCTATGTCACGTTCAATACATGGAAACTTCGGTATCGGCGAATACTCCATAGATGCAGGGATCAGGGAAACTAACCTGTCAAGGTCTATTTCAAACACAACTATCTCGGGTTTCGGCACTTTCAGATCAAGCTTCTCAACCACCATAGGCGAAACAGCTCCGAGAAAGCCAATGCGTGAACCTGAGATGCGAATCTCACAGGACTGTCCCGGATGAAGGAAAGGCTCGCTTGAAGGAGAAAATGCATAGCCCTTGATATGCAGGTCCCCGAACAAGTCTTCAATCATCCCCTTGACTATATAGAAACCCTGCGCTTCTTCTTTCCACAAAGATGGTTTTCTTTCTCTGTAATAGACCCCGCCAAGGCACATGATTTCAAGAGGCAGCGGCCGTCCTATGTCCTCAAATACTCTGGATAACTCAAAAATTCTTATATCTCTTATGCCTCTTGAGAAATTACGCATAAAATTTTCAACCAGCGATGGGATTAGCGTCGTCCGGAGCAATGAACTTTCCTTTTTTAGCGGGTTTTTTATTGAAACAGCCCTACGCCTTCTGTCTTCCGCTGTGATATCAAAAATATCAAGGTCTGTTTCAGCCATGAAGCTGTAATTTATTGCCTCGTTGAACCCTGCTTTTCTCACGACATCTTTTATCCTAATAGCGCAAGCTTGTTTCCTGTCCGGGTTCCCTCCCGAAATAGCGGCCTTTGGAATTGTGGTCCGTATATTCTGATAACCGTAAATCCTTGCAATTTCCTCAATAATATCTGCCTCTGTCTTAAGGTCAGTCCTGAATGCCGGAGGTTCTACCGTGAAATAGTCCTTATGTAAATCCACGGCAAGGCCCAATCTCTTAATTATATCCACCATTTCTTTGTCAGGAATCTCTGTTCCCAGAACCTTATTGACCCTGTCATATCTCACATCCACAGTTACAGGGACAAACCTTTTTGGATAAACATCAACTTTTTTATAGACCATTCCGCCTGAAACCTGCCGGATTAAGTATGCTGCCCTGTCAAGCGCATTACTCAAAGCCTCAATGTCCGTGCCTCTTTCAAACCTGTAAGATGATTCGGATTTAAGGCCCAAAGCCCTTGAGGTCCTCCTGACTGATGCTGGTTCAAAATATGCGCTCTCAAGAAACACATCATGAGTAAAATCACTAACCTCTGTTTCAGCGCCTCCCATGACACCCGCAATTGCTACAGGATTTTTTGCATCCCATATGAGAAGCGCATCCGGCGGCAATTTTCTTTCTATGCCGTCAAGAGTCACAATATTGCAGTCTTCCTCTGCAAGCGCCACCTTTATTGATTTCCCCTTCAACGTATTAAGGTCAAACGCATGTAACGGGTGGCCTGATTCCATGAGGACATAGTTTGTTATATCCACTATATTATTTATCGTTCGTATGCCGCATTTGGTAATTCTGTTTCTAAGCCAGTCCGGAGAAGGCGCAATCTTTACTCCCTTTATAACCCTTCCGGCATATCTATGGCATAAGTCTGCATCAAGTATTTCTATCTTAAAACCAGCATCCGAAGCTTCTTCTTTTATGTCATGCTCAGGATGCTTTAGCGGCAGGTTTATTGCTGTGGCAAGCTCCCGCGCAATGCCGATAATGCTCAGACAGTCAGGCCTGTTCGGAGTAACATTAACCTCAAATACGAAATCTCCGTCCAGCTTTTCTACGGCCTCCACCTCAAGTCCGGCCATTGTAAGCATATCCGCTACTTCTTCGGGGCTTTTAGTGATGTCAACAAACTCTTTTAACCAATCAAAAGGAACACGCATAGTATGTATTATATCTATGCAATACGGAGATTGACAAGGAAAAGTTGGGAGATCTATTTATTCATCATATCAAGAAAGTCCTTGTTGGCCTTTGTGCCTGTAAGCTTGCCAAGCAAAAACTCCATGCTTTCAACTGTGCTCAGAGGGTTTAAGACCTTCCGCAGTATCCACATCTTATTCAACACATCTTTATCAACAAGCAGCTCCTCTTTCCTTGTGCCTGATGCGTTTATGTCTATGGTCGGGAATATTCTCTTATCAACGAGCTTCCTGTCTAAGTGAAGCTCCATATTGCCTGTGCCTTTGAATTCTTCAAAGATAACATCATCCATTCTGCTTCCTGTATCAACCAGCGCGGTGGCAAGGATTGTAAGGCTGCCGCCGTTTTCAATATTCCGGGCAGCGCCGAAAAATCTCTTAGGTCTTTGAAGGGCATTTGAGTCAAGCCCTCCTGACAAAACCTTCCCGCTTGTGGGCATAATTGCATTATAAGCCCTGGCAAGCCTTGTTACACTGTCAAGAAGAATAACTACATCTCTCTTGCACTCCACAAGCCTTTTTGCCCTTTCTATGACCATCTCGGCGACCTGGCAGTGCCTCTGAGGCGGCTCATCAAATGTTGAACTTATTATCTCTGCTGACGGAACCTGCCTTTTCCAGTCAGTAACCTCTTCAGGCCTTTCGTCTATCAGGAGGATTATAAGATGTATTTCCCTGTGGTTTTTCTTCGTGGCTTTTGCTATTGACTGAAGCAGCATTGTCTTCCCTGTTCTCGGCGCGGCAACTATCATCCCCCTTTGCCCTTTGCCAACAGGAGCTACAAGATCCATTACTCTTGTTGAATAATCACTTGCGTCATATTCAAGCTTTATTCTTTCGGTGGGATAATACGGAGTAAGGTTGTCAAAAAGCGTTCTGTTTATGCTGTCTTCAGGAGATTCATGGTTTACTGCTTCTACCTTGAGGAGCGCAAAATATCTTTCGCTCTCCTTGGGAGGCCTTATCTGGCCTGAAACGAGGTCGCCTGTCCTCAAAATAAATCTGCGAATCTGGGAAGGCGAAACATAAATATCATCAGGGCCGGGAAGATAACTGTAATCAGGCGAGCGGAGGAATCCAAAACCGTCAGGCAGTATTTCAAGAACGCCCTCCCCGAATACATTTCCTGTCTTTTCAGCCTGCGCCTGAAGTATTGCAAATATGATATCCTGCTTCCTCATACCTGATGCGCCGTCAACATTCAGGGTCTTTGCAACGGTGGTAAGTTCGTCAATGGTCTTTTCTTTTAGCTCTGAAATAGATATGTTATCCATATTTAGCTCCTCTTAGGGATTTTCTCTGGTGGTTTTTTATATTTAATAATTAAACCCGGTAGGCATTGCCTATCCTGAGGGGGTTTTTTGCAATACAAGGACTGCTACTGGATAAAGCTTACTAAAATATATTTGCTTTTGTCAATACTTGCGTGTTAAATTTTTCTATGCGCTACGGAGAAAAGGCTATAAAAACGGCAAGGTTAGAGTTGTGGGACAATCCCTACTCTGAAAAAGACTATGAAATCAATATAAGTTTTTCTGAATTCACATGCCTCTGCCCGCGCTCAGGCTATCCTGACTTTGCAACGATAGCCATAAAATATATCCCTGACACGAAGATTGTGGAATTAAAGTCGCTTAAGCTGTATTTGAATTCATTCCGCAATATGCGTATCTCGCATGAAGAGTCAACGAACAAGATTTATTCAGAGCTTAAAAAGAAATTGAAACCAAGATTTCTTGAAGTCACCGGCGATTTTAATCCGAGGGGGAATGTAAAGACAGTGATAAGGGTAAACTCCGAGGAAATTCAAAATTTAAAATTAAAAATAAATGAATTCCAAATTTTTAAATTTTAAATTTTTCAAAGAATTCCTTTTGCCCTTTCGATAAAAAGCTTCATTTTAAGGTGGTCTTTTTTGCCTTTCTCTGCCTCAACACCGCTGCTTACATCAACAGCATAAGGATGAACCAAGCGTACCGCCTTTTCTATGTTTTCAGGAGTTAACCCTCCTGCAAGGATAACCCTGCCGAATTTCTTTGCCTCTGCTGCAATGTCCCAGTTGAATATCTGACCTGTGCCACCAAATATTTCAGGCGTGTATGTGTCAAGCAGAAAGGCTGAAACTTTATCTCTGTATTTAGAGATTATTTCAAGATTATCAATGGACTTAACGCGTATTGCTTTTATGGCAGGTTTTGAGAGATTGCACGCCTTGGGATGTTCATCTCCATGAAGCTGGATTATATTTATCCCCGTCTGTAAAGCAACTTTTTCTATGGTGTTCTTATCCTCATTTACAAACACACCCACCGTTGAGATGAATGGAGGGAGTTTTTTTATTATTTTTTTTGCATTTGCAGGTGAAATGTACCGCGGACTCTTTTTAAAAAATACAAAACCCAGAGCATCAGCGCCAAAATCCGCTGCTGCCATTGCATCATCAAGATTTGTTATGCCGCATATTTTAACCTTCACCATGTATGCAGATTATAGCATAACATTACGCTGAGTTTTATTTGAATGGCATTTATTTTTTTCTTACTTCATTAAGGAGGCTGTGACTGTCTTTCGGCCATATTAAACTACCATTGCAAAACTATAAATGTTAGTACAATATATTCGTCTCATACAAGTTCTCATGCGGGGCTATCCGCTCCACCTTGTGGAGACTTCAGCCCCTATTCTGACAGACCCG
This sequence comes from Nitrospirota bacterium, assembly GCA_016195565.1. Classification (NCBI taxonomy): domain Bacteria; kingdom Pseudomonadati; phylum Nitrospirota; species Nitrospirota bacterium. Next base: position 12,456 of record JACPZK010000022.1, read on the forward strand.
TGAATCTTGCCTTAATCCAGCCACAGCCTCCTCCGCTTTTAGTTTCAGAGTTAAGAGTTAAGAAGCTTTTAACTTTTAATTTCTAACTTCTAATTTTTATAATGTATATCCGCTCTCGCCATGCTGGCTCAGATCAAGGCCGTCGGCCTCATCTTCTTCGCTTACACGTAAACCAATAGTCCAGTCAATAACCTTTAATATCACGAGCGTCGCCGTAAAGGAATAAATCCATGCAGCGCCAATGCTTATTATCTGGTTCAGCAAAAGCGATGCATTCCCGTAAAACAGCCCGTCGTTACCTGCGCTGTTTATTAATTTCGATGCGAACAAACCAGTTGCTATCGCACCCCATGTGCCGCCTATGCCGTGCACTCCAACTGCATCGAGAGAGTCATCGTAACCAAGCTTGGCCTTGAGATTAACAGCCATATAGCACAAAACTCCAGCCACAAGTCCTATAACAAGAGCGGGCATAGGGCCGACAAAACCTGATGCAGGTGTTATCGCAACAAGCCCTGCAACAGCTCCTGAAGCCGCGCCGAGAACAGTCGGTTTATTCCTGTGAATCCATTCAGCAAACATCCATGAAAGCGCTGCGGCTGCTGTTGCAATATGAGTTACAACAAAGGCTGATGTTGCCAGAGAACCGGATGCAACGGCGCTTCCTCCGTTAAAACCGAACCATCCAAACCAGAGCAGAGCAGCTCCGAGAAGCGTCATAGTGAGATTATGAGGCGCCATCTGCTCAACACCATGTTTCCTTCTCTTACCAACGATAATAGCGGCAGCAAGCGCTGAAACACCGGAGCTTATATGGACAACAAGGCCTCCTGCAAAATCAAGGGCGCCAAGTTCTCTTATCCATCCGCCGACACCCCATACCCAGTGAGCCAGCGGGAAGTAAACAACTGTTGCCCAGAGTACAAGAAACAAAAGATACGCCTTGAACTTGAATCTCTCGGCAAACGCGCCTGTTATCAGCGCCGGCGTAATCACGGCAAACATCATCTGAAATATCATGAATGCCTGATGAGGAATGGTTGCCGCATAATCAGGATTTGGTTCAAGCCCGACCCCTCTAAGCCCGACCCATTCAAGGCCGCCTATTATGTGCCATTTATCGGGTCCGAATGAAAGGCTGTAGCCATAAAGCACCCATAATATGGTTATAACTCCGAGCGTTATAAAACTCTGCATTATTGTTCCGAGAACATTTTTCCTTCTCACCATACCGCCGTAAAATAGAGCCAGCCCCGGAGTCATGAGCATAACAAGCGCTGAAGACATCAGAACCCATGCAGTATCGCCGCTATCCACCTTTGGCGGCGCTGGAACCGCTGCCGGTACGGGCTGTGCTGTAACAGCCGGTGCAGTCGTTGCAGCGGGGACGTCAGTCTTTACCTCCTCGGCAAATAGAGAACCTGCTAATGCCATAATACATACTAAAACCAGAATACTCAGTAACCTTTTCATTTTTATCCTCCTGTTTTTCTTTTTCAGGTATAACCTATTGATAACATTTGTAGCCAGAACCATGCCAGTGTTTAACTTGTTGTATTTAAAAGATTTTTACAAAATAAAATAACAACAAATTTGTATCTTGATACAATTTTGTATGGTCTTAGGCGTAAAAAAGGGGTAGTCTCCTACCCCTTTTCCGGGAAACCTCTTATATAGCCGTATCTCCCTTTTCTCCAGTCCTTATTCTGATTACATTATCAAGTTTTGAGATGAATATCTTTCCATCTCCGACCTTGCCGGTTTTTGCCTCTGCCTCTATTGTTGATACTGCCTTCTCTGCAAGACTGTCCGGCACAACAACCTCTATTTTTATCTTCGGAACAAAGGCTATGTCATATTCTGCCCCCCTGTAAAGCTCTACGTGCCCTTTCTGTCTTCCGAATCCTTTCACTTCCGTAACTGTCATTCCCTGCACCCCTATCTTATTAAGGGCATCTTTTACCTCGTCAAGCTTAAACGGCTTTATTATCGCTTCTATCTTTTTCATATCGCCTCCTATCTGTGTGACTTACGTATATTGAAATCAGGATAAGCAGTTACAGCCACCTCAGCCTGATCAAGGCCTTCAATTTCGACCTCTTCCGGAACCCTGAGACCAATAATCATATCAAGAATCTTGAAAAAAACGTAGGACACGATGAACACATAAATAATGTTGGTCAGCGTGCCTATACACTGTGCGGCAAACTGGGAGGCATCTCCGTAGAAGAGGCCCTTCACCGTGCCGGCAACACCGTTGAACCCGTCCCCGTAAGTGCCGTCGGCAAAAAGTCCCAGAGAGATGACACCCCATGCTCCGTTTACGCCGTGGACCGAGATGGCGCCCACCGGGTCGTCAACTCTAAGCTTCTGATCCACTAAAAATACGGAAATACAAACCAAAACGCCTGCAATTACACCGATAAGCACCGCTATAGGAGCGGTAACAAAAGCGCATGGTGCTGTGATGGCAACCAGCCCCGCGAGCAGGCCATTAGCTATCATGCTGATGTCAGGCTTGCCGTAACGGAACCACATGTACAGCATCGAAGAAAAGGCCCCGCCCGCCGATGCGAGCATGGTATTTGTGGCGATAACTCCGATGCGCAAGTCGGTGCCGGCAAGGGAAGAACCGGCATTGAACCCGAACCATCCGAAGGCGAGGACAAAGGTACCCACAATCGCCATGGGAATGTGATGTCCGGGAATCGCGTGAACTTTCCCGTCCCTATATTTTCCAAGTCTCGGCCCGATTACCATCGCTCCCGCCAGTGCGCAAACACCGCCTACCATATGAACGACCGATGAGCCTGCGAAGTCAACGTGACCATGCCCCAGACCGAAATTCTTGCCGAGCTGTGACAGCCAGCCGCCACCCCACACCCAGTTCGCGTAAAGAGGATAGAGAACGCCGCCTACGAAGAAGGCATAGATAACGAAGGACTTGAAGTTCCAGCGTTCAGCCATGGAGCCCGTCGGGATCGTTGCGGTCGTGTCCATAAATACCATCTGGAACAGGAAGAGCGTGAAAATCGCAGCATCATAGCTCACGCCTGAGAGGAAAAATCCCGTTGTACCGAAGAGGCCGAAATCCTTTCCGAAAAGGTTTACGGTGAATTCGTTCGTCAGGAGAGCGGTCCCGCCGCTTAAGGTCCCGGCGCCGACACCGCCCATCTGGAGCGCAAAACCGCAAATCCAGTAACCAAGCATGCCAAGAGGATAGACCATGAAGTTCATGGCCATGGTATGTCCGGCATTCTTTGCCTGAGTAAAACCTGTCTCGACCATGGCGAACCCTGCTTGCATGAACATAACGAGAAAGCCCGCCACGAGGGTCCACACTATATTGATTGAGATCCTATTGTGGCCGATGACATCCGCCAATTTCGCAGCAAGGGGTTCTTTCGGCCCCATGTTTTTCAAGTCATCCGCTGTGGGCGCGCCTGCCGAAGCACCGACCACATCCGCTGCGCCGCCGGTATTAGCGCCCGATGGATCCGGCTTTGGCGCGGGAGCAGGTCCCGGCGCAGCTGCGGCCTCAGGCACGGGTGCAGGTGAGGGCTGAACCCCGGCTGCAGGCACCTGCGGAGCAGGGGACTCTACTTTGAGCTCTTCTGCAAACACAGCGCCTCCAATTGCCGCAAACAAGAAAATCAAAACCAGAACACTTACTAAACGTTTCATTTTACACCTCCATCATAATTTTTCTTAAAAGCTGTATGTCAGGTTAATGCCTGTGACAAGGGTGTCATCAAGCTTCCCATTTGGGTTATAAGAATTTCCTGCCACTGTCTTCTTTGATTTGCTGGACAGCGGGAACCAGTACTGCGCAACAGGCTGAATAGTCAAATCCTTTGCGATTGGAATCGTAAAGCCCGCCTTTAACATGCCGTCGTGGAATGCAGAGTATTTCTTCCCAGTATATGCCGCGGTAGATGACTCGTATGTCTTCCAGTAATCATCGCTGCCCACAAAATATCCTGCCGAAGCGCCAAGGTCGAGGGTTATTTTTTTATACACGGGAACCGAATGTGAAAGAGAAAAATTTACATAGGTTCCAGGATATGATGTTATGTCGCGGTAAACCGCCAGCGTAGGCTTTGTGATAATATCATAACTTGCGCTCAAGAAAACCTCCTCTGTGTCGCCGGGAGGACTGTTATATTTCATAGCGTAATAGATATACCCTGCTGTAAGGCTGAGTTTCTCTATTGAATATGTATAGCTCAATGTCAAATCGGTTTCATTAAAGCTTTTATGCCCCGCCTTATCAGGCACAAAAGACTGTGTCCTATGCTCATTGCCGTCAATATTGCTCCAGAAACCTGCGCTAAACCCCTTATAAGTCAGCGTAACAGCAGGCTGAACTACAAGGCTGTGGGAGCCAATCTCATAGCCTCTGAAGATATATCTGTTAAATACTCCAACCGATGCACTGCCGGTTACTTTTGCCTCTTCGGCTTTTTTCTCCTCTTCCGCATAAAGGCTGGTGATGGAAAATCCAAACACCAAAACCATTGTAAAAACCAAAATCCTTAACCCTTTCATCACAACACCTCCTAATTTCTTATTGCAGGAAACCTGCGCTTTTTCTTCACCATCTGCTGCTATTGACAAATCCAATCGCCTCTCTCTGTCCCCCCTCCTTTCTAATACCGTATTTTTTTATCTTGTATCCAATCATCCTTTCGGTTATGCCGAGCTTCCTTGCAGCCCTTGCCATAACCCACTCGCATTCCTTGAGGGCATTGATTATCTCCTCTCTCTCAATTTCATTGATTCTCTCTTTGAGGGATTCCATATGCCGTCTCCTTTTATATGTGATTTGCCAAAATCATGCCAATGCATAACTAATTGTTTTATAAAGAAATTTGAAGCCTTAAATGCCTACAATTTTGTTGTCTGCTACAATTTTGTTGGGAAATGATGCGCCCCAATCCTAAAATATATACCCGCTCTCTCCATGCTGGGACTGGTCAAGACCGACAAACTCCTGCTCCTCATCAACCCTGAGACCTACCATCCTGTCAACGATTTTGAGAATAATCAGTGTGGTCACAAAGACAAATACAAAGGTCGCCACTACAGCAATGGCCTGAATGCCGAGGAGCGGTGGATTGCCATAAAATAAACCATCCTTGCCTGCAGGGTTTATTGCTGTAGATGCGAAAAGTCCTGTGGCAAGAGCGCCCCATGTCCCTCCAACTCCATGTATGCCGAGAACATCAAGGGAGTCATCATAGCCGAGTCTCTGCTTTAGGTTTACCGCTATGTAACAGAATATCCCGGCGCCTATTCCGATTATTATTGACGACAGAGGACTCACAAAACCTGCTGCCGGTGTGATGGCAACAAGCCCTGCCACTGCTCCGCTGACTACACCGAGGGCTGTTGGTCTCCCCCTCTGTATCCATTCAACAATCAACCAAGTCATTGCCGCAGTAGCGGTAGCAGTGTTAGTCGTAACAAATGCAACAGAGGCAAGCCCGCCAGATGTCAGGGCGCTGCCTGCATTAAAACCAAACCACCCAAACCACAGAAGTGCAGCTCCGAGCATGGTCATTGGTAAGTTATGCGGGGGCATTGCCTCCATTCCATAACCCCGTCTCTTTCCTATTACAAATACTGCAGTAATGGCAGCAATTGCGGAATTGATGTGAACAACCGTCCCACCCGCAAAGTCAAGGGCTCCCAGTGTGCTTCCTATCCACCCGCCTCCCCATACCCAATGGCATAGGGGCGAATAGACAAATGTGAGCCAGAGCGCTGAAAAGAGTATCAATGCTGAAAACTTCATCCTCTCAGCAAATGCCCCTGTAATGAGGGCTGGTGTTATTACGGCAAACATACCCTGAAACATCATGAAAATAAGGTGCGGGATTGTGGGCGCAAGAGGCGCTGACTCCTGCCCAACACCCTTAAGACCGAGCCAGTCAAGACCGCCTATAAGGCCCCATTTATCCGGCCCGAATGCGAGTGTATATCCCCAGAGAACCCATATCACACTCACAATACAGAGTATGACAAAACTGTGCATTATGGTTCCGAGGACATTCTTCCTTCTGACCATGCCGCCATAAAAGAGTGCCAGTCCGGGTGTCATCAGCATAACAAGGGCTGTAGAAACTAACATCCATGCGGTATCTCCTGAGTCGATCTTTTGTGGGGCAGGCGCTGTCTGCACATGCACATCTGTCTTAGTTTCTTCCGCAAATGCAATGCCTGCCGTTACCATGAGACCTAAAAGAATCGCCAAACATAATAGTCTTTTCATTCCAATACCCTCCACAGCTTTTTTATAAATTAGCAATAAGCAGCGCTGCTTGTTCTGTTTTTTTTATTATTTTTGATTTAATAGCGCAGCCTTTCTCTGGACCTTGGGCTTAAATTTAGTCTTCCCATCCGTAGACTTATACCTCTCCAAAACTATCCGGTCAATTCTTGCCATATCCAGTTCTGGCGGGGTTCCGCCTGCCTTGAGAATGGCTTCCCTTGCCAGCATCTCTGCCTGTCTGCCCTGGTCAAGGGCATCACCCAATACACGCATAGCCTCAGGTGGATTGTGGAAACCCATGCTGTTTTCAGCTCCTATCCATGTATTCCGATAATAGGCCTCCTCATATATTTCCTTTGCCTTTTTGATTAATGCCTTATCTGAGCGGGGGTTTTTCTCTGCTGCCTCAATCATCAATGCTGCACGGGCCACTGAATAGCCTGCCTTTGTAAACATATGATTGACCCTGTCTTGAATGTTCAATACCTGTTCTTTTAACCACTCAGGGCTCTGGTTGTGGCACTGCATACAGGCCTTCATATTCTTTTTAAGAGGGCTTTCCCATCTATGGGAAGAAATCTTTTCCTTACCAGCCCTTTCATATGGCATGTGGCAGTCAGCGCATGCAACGCCTGCTGCCCAGTGCACACTTCCGGGTGATGAAAACAATTCAAACTCAGGATGCCTGATATGTCCCATCTTCTGGTCTGTGACCTTGTGCTTCCATTCCCTGAGGTTTTCATCCTTGATCTGTTTTATTACAGCCTCGATAGTGATATTCCCCCATTTACCATTCTTCCACGGGAATAAGAGTCCAATGGATTTATTATCCTTGTCCTTAGGAATCTTGTAATCCACATGACATTGGGCACAAACAAGGCTTCTCAACTCCTGCCTCGTTAATTTATCCGGGTCTTTACCAATAGACTTCAATGCCTCTATCAGGGTCCAACGGTTTATGCGTAAATCCATTGTCTTTGGGTCATGGCAGTCAGCGCAAACAACACCCATTTCCCTGTGTTTTTCTGGGATTTCTTTCCAGACCTCATCATAGGGCTTTCTAAAGTAATCAACCTTCAATCTTTCTTTCAGTTCAGGAACATAGGGGCTTTTGCAGCTCAGGCAAACACCACCCGCCTTTTTCCGTGAGGCATCAATCCTTAACTGGTCTTTAAGCATGTCCGTATGGCCATTTGGCTCGTTATACTCCACACCCATTCCCCAACCATCAAGAAGCACAAGCTGAAAGGGCCAGGGGCTTAGTCTGCACTCCTCATCATTCCTGTATTTGCTGTACCCTTTTGTTCTCTCGCTGTTCTTCAGATAGCTGTCATAATGGAGCGGATATAGCCTGCCCCAGACAGCAGGGTCCTTCTCTCCTTCAGGTATGGTTATTGGTGTTGCAACTGTCTTTGCCTTTTGTTCACAGCCCAATGCGAGTATGCTTAGAAGCAGTAAACAAAAGACAGTCATTAGATAATTTTTCTTCCGCATTGAATCCCCCTTTTTATTCTTGAACCTTTAGCTGATAGCTGTCAGCTTTTTTAATATTAATATCCATGTGGAACCCCTCTATGGCATTCCCAGCACTTCCTGTCATCTTTATGGATAATGCCTGCCACCAACTGCTCGTGACACCTCAAACAATTACCCATAACAGTGTCCTCACCATGCCTTGATATCCTGATAGGGTCATGGGCACTGTTAAACATTTGTGCATATCCGTGATAAATACCATCCCTTGTCTTGCCTGCTAATTTTGTAACAATACTCTCTTGCGGCACATGACAGTCACTGCATCCTGCCCAGTTTCTGTGGGCCGAGTGAGACCAGTTTTGATACTCACCTTTCATCGCATGACAGGAGACACAGAACTCTGGCTTATTTGTGTATACCCACGCCTCCTTAGCAGCGAGCGGAATAAGCGGAATAAGTATCACACCTGCAACAACTACTGCCAACAAAACCCTGTAAGGCATTCCTAATGGCTTCTTTCTTATTACCTTCATAACCTCACCTCCTGTCAAATCCAGAAACTGGATGAACCTTATCTTTTATTGCTTTTTGATAAAAGGTTGTGCCAGAATCATGCCAGAATATAACGGCTTGATTTGTAAGTATTTTTAAGAATTGAATATGCTACGCTTTTGTACGTTGATACAATTTTGTCGTATTTGATCGCGTAAGCCGTCTGAAAAATAAAATCACTTTTGACGGAAGGAACCAGTATAATAGAGAAAAACTTAACGAGTTGGGATTTGAATACTTTCAGATGGGGGTTGGTGAATAATGGGAAAAAGGATATTGGTGACAGGCGGTGCGGGCTTTCTCGGTTCGCATCTGTGTGAAAGACTTCTGAATGACGGTTATGAAGTGCTCTGTTTAGATAATTTTTACACCGGACGGAAGGCGAATGTTGCTCAGCTAATGTCCAATCCGTATTTTGAGGTTATGCGTCATGACATTTGCTTCCCTCTTTATGTTGAAGTTGACGAAATATACAACCTTGCCTGTCCTGCGTCGCCTATTCATTATCAGTTTGACCCTGTGCAGACTACAAAGACATCGGTTCACGGCGCCATCAACATGCTCGGACTTGCTAAAAGAGTAAAAGCAAAAATTCTTCAGGCATCAACAAGCGAGGTGTATGGAGACCCACAAATACATCCTCAAGATGAAATATACTGGGGAAATGTTAATCCAGTCGGCCTGAGGTCCTGCTATGATGAAGGCAAAAGATGTGCTGAAACGTTGTTTTTTGATTATCATCGCCAACATAAACTAAAAATAAAGGTTGCAAGGATTTTTAATACCTACGGGCCGAGGATGCATCCGAACGATGGAAGGGTTGTAAGTAATTTTATAGTGCAGGCATTAAAAGGAGAAGATATCACTGTTTACGGCGACGGAAGCCAGACAAGGAGCTTTTGTTATGTGGATGACCTTATAGAAGGCATAGTCGGGCTTATGAATAGCCCTGACGATTTTACCGGGCCTATGAATATGGGGAACCCCAATGAATTCACCATAATGGAACTTGCTGAAAAGGTGATTGATATGACGGGCTCAAAATCTAAGATTGTTTTTAAACCCCTTCCTCCTGATGACCCAACCCAGCGGCAGCCGGACATAACACTTGCAAAGAATGTAATCAAGTGGGAACCCAAAGTCTCTCTGTCAGAGGGCTTGAAGAAAACCATAGCGTATTTTGAAGAAACACTGAAGTAAGCGATGAAAATGATTCCCATTGTAGCGCCTGTTTTCTGCGAAAGAAGCAATATCAGAAGATTTTATGAACGTTGTTAATGCTCAGTAATTAGGTAACTCTTTTGGTATAGTAAAAATCAACCAAAGGAGAACTGTTATGCATTATGAGTATCAGATTATTCTTAAGAGATGGCTGCCAATCCTATTAGAAAGGGCGAAACTTGTTTGGTTATAAAGAAAATATTTAATAAAAGTGGAGGAAGGAAGAAAGAATGACTGATATTAATGAGAAAGAAAGGCTGCTGGGTTTACATATTGACGAAAAAGCAGCTCAATCCAAATCTATCATAAAAAAAGCTGTTGAGAGATTTGGCGTTGAAAATATCGCGATAGCCATTACAGGAGGCAAAGACAGCACAACAAATCTATGGTTATGGAAACAGGCATGTGATGAGATGGGTAAAAAACTGCCGGTATGCATGTTTATTGATGAGGGAGACGTATTTGACGAGATAAACGAGTTTGTCGGTTATATCAAAAGCAGTTGGGCGCTTGATATTGCTTGGCTGAAGAATGAGGATGTCAGTTCAAAAGCCCCTGTCATTGGTGACACAATCAGGGTTTCAACCCTGACCGCGGCAAATCAGGCTGCTCTTCAGGAAATGGGATTTAATGAAGCCGGGTTCCCTTTTATCCCTGATTCTACTGTTTGTAATCATCTCATGAAAACATTGCCTATGAGGGAATTCATTGCGCAGAATCATATCAAAGCTGTTTCTACAGCTATCAGGTGGGATGAGCAGACCGCAAGGAAAGACGAAGATTATTTCAGTCCGAGGACCAACCCGGAGCACACGAGAATACATTCCATTCTCCATTTCAGGGAACGCGACATCTGGATAGCAATTTTCAAGTATGCTATACCTTATAACAAATTATACAAGCTCGGGTACCGCTCGCTCGGCGCGCGGTGTGCGACAGGAAAGGCGTCTGATATCCCCGCATGGATGCAGGATCTTGAAAATACTCAGGAAAGGGTCGGCAGGGGGCAGGATAAGGAACAGGTTATGGATCATCTCAGGGCGTTAGGGTATATGTAAATAATACAGCGGGTGACAAATGTTTAATAGGCTCTTTGGAAAGAAAGAAAAAAAAGTCGTTATACTGGGAATAGATGGCGTTCCATATACCCTGCTCTGCGCCTATATGGAAAGAGGGATAATGCCAAGGCTGTCAGGGCTTTGCTCAAGCGGCGGCAGGCTTTGCAGGATGAAATCCACCCTTCCGGAAATATCTTCGGTCGCCTGGAGCAGTTTTATAACAGGCAAAAATCCGGCTGAGCACGGCATATTCGGTTTTATGGAGATAGACAGGCAAAGTTATGATTATACATTTCCGAATTTTACGTCACTTAAAGAAATGCCGTTCTGGGAAAAGGAAAATGTAAAGTCTGTTGTGCTGAATATTCCCCAGACGTACCCGGCAAGGCCTATAAACGGCGTCATGGTAAGCGGCTTTGTGGCTCTTGACCTTAAAAAGGCTGTGTATCCGGAAAGGGTCTACGAATATCTGAACAGCATCGGCTACCGTATTGATGTAAATGCAAGGCTTGCGCAGGAAAATCCAGAAGCCTTCTTTAAAGATATTTTTGATGCTTTTCAGAAAAGAAAAACTGCGATCAAACATTTATACGAAAATGAGGAATGGCAGTTGTTTATAGGGACTGTTACGGAAACCGACCGTCTGCATCATTTTTTCTTTGATTCGGCAATAGATGGAGAATACTACCATGTATTTGAACGATTTTACAGGGAGCTTGATGCTTTCATAGGAGCTATGGCTTATATGGCTGTAAAGGACGGGGCCTTGTTTTTCACTTGCTCGGATCACGGCTTTACCCCAATAAAAACAGAGGTATATTTGAATAAATGGCTTGTCGAAAACAGATACCTTACATTGAACGGTTCTCAGGGGCTTAAGGGGATAACTCCAGATTCAAAAGCATTCTGCCTTGATCCCTCAAGAATTTATATTCACCTTGAAGGCAAATATGGCAGAGGATGCATCAAACAGTCTGAATATCAACCATTAAGGAATGAATTAAAGGAAAAACTCCTGAAGATTGAGTTTGAGGGGGAAAAAGTTATAAAGGCTGTTTACACGAAGGAAGAGATCTTTATCGGCATCCATACAGAGAACGGGCCCGACCTTTATCTCCTGCCCCATTACGGTTTTGACCTGAAGGGAGCCGTGAATAAAGAAAGTGTTTTTGGAGTTACGCACTTCAAAGGGATGCATACTTACGATGACGCCCATTTCTATTCTTCTGTTCCGATTACAGAAGAGGATTTAAAGATTGAAGGCCTGGCGGCTGTAATTACTGCAAATTTATGAGTTTAAGTTAAATGGCAGATAAGGTGAGAATAAAAATAGTTTTGAGTTGGTCCGCTACAATTTCTTATATGGTTTTGATATTTTATTTTTCATCTCTTTCAAGACCGATTAAATATGAACTGCCGTATGGCGCTGATAAGATTATACATTTTATAGAGTATGCAGTTTTAGGTTTCTTGATGGCATACAGCTTAAAGAACTCAGGAGTCAGGCGTTATATTTTGTTTGGATGGGCCTTAGCTTCTATTTATGGAATTACAGACGAGATACATCAGTCCTTTGTGCCTATGAGGGATGCGTCGGTGTATGATATAGTGGCAGATAGTATTGGCTCGTTTGCCGGGGCATATTTCTTAAAAAAATATATAGAAACACATAATGAATAGCGTTAATATATCAATTATAGGCGCTGAAGTCTTTGGCCTTTATATGCTCGAAGTAACTGTCTTAAAGATAACCGAACTTTTTGCCAGGTTTGGGCTGCCTGTATTTAAATATCTATCGAAGCAGTGTGGATAACTCAGGTTTTATCATCAGCCTCAATAATAAATTTCTTTACCTCTTCTTTCAAAAAATTAGCCTGACTTCCGAGGTTATTAATGACGTCATTAACTGCTAAAGAGAGGTCAAGGTTTTGCCTGGCTATATCCTTTATCTTCTCTACTGCACAGGCTGTCTGGTTGCTGCCTGTCTGCTGCTCCTTGGTGGTTCTGGTTATGGATTCGACCCTGTCTTTGACGGTCTCGACGGCGTTGCTGATTTGTCTGCTGCCTTTTGTCTGCTCAACGGTTGCCTGCTGAACCTGTCTTGCTACATCCCTCATTGTCTCAACTACGTCCATCATCTGCTCTGAACCCTTTTTCTGTTCCTGAGTGGACATGGCTATCTCCCTCACCATCTGGGTGGTTGTCTGCACCAGCTCATTGACCTGATGGGCTGCCTTTGTCTGTTCCTTTGCAGCCTTCTTTATCTCCAGCGTCATCTGCGAGGACATGGTCGAACCGTCGAGGACCTTATTAAATGCGCCCCTTACCTCTTTAGACAGCCCCATTCCTTCTATGGCAATCATCGAGGCCTCCTTCATTGATGTGACAGCCTCCTGAACCTCACCCTGGATCGAAGTTATTGTCTGGGCGATCTTCTTTGTGGAGGCAGCGGTTCTGTCAGCAAGTTTTTTTATCTCATCCGCCACAACAGCAAAACCCTTTCCATGTTCTCCTGCCTGTGCAGCAATAATGGCTGCATTGAGGGAAAGGAGGGTTGTCTGATCCGTTACCTCAGTTATGACTGTGAGTATCTGTTCGATCTGTTTGGACTTTTCCTCAAGCCTGTTTATTATCTGGCTTGCATTCTCCACTGATCCCATCATCCTCTCCATACCCACTATCGCCTTCTCTGATGCCTTTGTCCCAAGCTCAGAGGCGTCTCTCTTGACGCTTTCAGATAGCGCTGCCGATTTATCGGCGCTCTCCTCAATCTCCTTTATGCTATCGGTAAGCCCCTTTATAGTGAGAGAGGTCTTTTCAGCAGCAGTGGAAAGGACGACAGCATTCTCGGCTATCTGTTTTATAGATGCTGACATCTCCTCTACAGAAGATGAGGAGGTCTCTACCAGTGAGGAGAGCGACTTGGTGCTGTCCGCAACCTGGCTTATGGATGTAACCATCTCAAGGATGGAGGAGGAGACCTCATTATAAAGCTGTGATAATACATCCACAGACTCATCTAAACTCTTTATGGAGTAATTCATCTCAGTCATGGAAGAGGATGTTACCTCTACGGATTCCATCTGGATATTGGCGCCTTCAAAGAGCCTCTTTGATGTGGCTGAGAGCTGGGCAGAGATAGTAGTTATGCTGGTCGAAGAATCCTTTATCTTCACAATTACACCTTTCAGGTCCTCAACCATCTTATTAAGCGTCTTACCGAGGTTGCCGAGCTCGTCGTCAGTTTTTATATCGAGTCGCTGAGTCATATCACCGAGGGCTATTGCTTGAGCAAAAGAGACATCTCTATCGAGAGGCCTCACGACTCCTTTTGTCACATACGTTGCAATGGCTCCTATTGCCAGAGAGATTCCGATGAGGCTTACAATAACCATCGCCAGTATCTGTTCCCTTATCTTCTTTTTTAGCAGGTGCTTGGTTAAACCTATCTTTATGGTCCCCATCCTTTCATTCTGGTGTGCTATGGGCTGCTCTATCTCGATCACATCTTTCGCTGAGCTGACCTCTTTTAAGAGTTCCTTGGTCTCACTTCCCTTTCCCATTCTCAGACCAGCCGTTATACCCTTTTCTTTATCTAAATATGCTGAAAGTAAAATGCCATCCTTATTAAGGATAGCCGCGTAAAGGACCTCTTTATCCGTTGTCATCTCCTTTACATAGCTCTCCAGCATCGCCACATCATACGTCATGATCGAGACAGGCGCTACCTTTGCCATGAACTTTGCGAGGCTTTCACCCTTATTCATAAGTTCGTTTGTAAAGACGCGTTTCTCCGAGATTGCAACCCTCGTGGTAACAGCAAGCATCACCATGATGATTATGGCAATAACGATGATTATTATCTTTGTGCCTATCCTTTTGAGATTAAGCATTAATGATAGTCCTCATTTAATGCCTCTTTTACAATCTTGCGGACTATATCATATTCTTTATCTGTAGCCATAATGAAATCTGTCACCTCAGCATTTTTTAATAGCTGCTGGCCGTCCTTTTCGTTTTTGAGCCCTATCATCGCCTTCTGAATCTTTTCCGCAAGCCCCTTGTCCATCTCTTTCTTAACTGCCCAGCAGAGCATGGGAAGTTCATCTCCCCTGGCGAGAACCTTAATCTGGTTCACATCAATCTTCTCCTTCACCGTGGAGAGGCTTAAGACAACTTCACCGATGCCGCCGGCATCGGCAGTTTTGTTAAAGACAGCGAACACAACGCTCGGAGGGTTTATTGCAAAATCCTCGGTATAATCATCCTTTTTAAGTCCATGTTTTTTCAGTATGTGTGTGGCGCCGATATAGGACTGCATTGCCTGTTTTCCGCCTCCGAAGAGTATCTTTTTCCCCTTCAGGTCTGAAAGGCTGTTAATCCCGCTATCAGTTCTTACTGCGATTGCTGCATGGACCTTGGCTGAGCCGAACTCCTCATTCATGAGTATCACATTGTAGCCGAGATCTTTATGTGCCTTTATGTACTGGTACTGGTTGAGATGTACGAAGTCGCACTCCTTCTTTTTCATGCTATCCCAGAAGGCGGCAAAGTCCTTATATACTACCAGCTCCACCTTTTTGCCTATCTTGGAAGAGAGATATTTTGCCATGGGTTCAAATGCCTTTACAGTCTCGAGGGTAGGTTTCCTCGGGAATACCCCCATCTTTACCACATCCTGCGCAAGCGCAGCGCTTGTGCCTGCAAAGAAAAGAACCAATAAAAAGAGTAAGGACTTTTTAAAGGCTGTGATATTTGCCATAGACTCCTCCTATAGAGAAAATTATGGGGCGCCCTATCAATCTGATGGACACCAACCTGCCTCCAATATAGCACTCAAGATTAAACATGTCAATCGGGGTTAAAAGAGGATCAGCCGAAAAAACTGCACCTGCTGTAATAGAAAGGCTTGGAGGCGTGCGTATATCGGGCACTGTGCCGTACTCAAACTTCAACAATCCCCATTAATTCTTAAAAGGATTTTTTAGGAAATTGTGAAAAAAATACAAGTCGAAATCTAAAAGAAAGGGCCGCTGGCTCGGCTGCGAGCCGCAGAGTAGAGAAAAATGCCGCAACAGTCTTTAACTTATACATTTCTTATCTCAGGGAAGCGCTAATCTTACTCCTTGAATCAACTCCCATCTTTTTCATAACATTTTTAATATGGTCTTTAACCGTATATTCAGAGACACATATTTTCTCGGAAATCTCCCTGTTTGAAAGTCCCTGATATATCAGGGTTACCACTTCCAGCTCCCTCTTTGTAAGCCTATAATCTTTTTTCGCCTTTTCAAAATCCACAGTGCGTTTTTCGGTTACTCTTTCAACAAAAATCATGATACGGGTAGCGCTTATATCTCCTCCACGTTCATCTATAGGAAAGGCTCTCAAAGAACAGGGATCCCCTGAGATATCATTCAGAACTTTACAATTTAAACTAACCTTCTGGATAGCGTTTGTTGCATCTACATTGATTTTTATCTGATCGCATAGCTTGTAGATTTCTTCAAGGATATACTGTTTTTTTGTCTCCCCTGTTTGTTCAACATCCTGAAGTTCAGGAATCATCTCCAAGGCCGCCTTATTGGAATATAGCAACCTGTTATTGCTGTCAAAGATAAGCACCCCCGGAGGCAATCTTTTTTTAACTATTTCAGAAAGTTGTTCAATGCTGCAAAGTATTATATATCAATCGTGAGAATTTATAAAACCGAAATCCTCTAAAGTAATAATTCAACTTAGTTCTCACCAATCATTAAAAGCCCCACTTTTGAGGGATTGACGAAAATGAAGTTACAGCGTACCTTAACATTAATACCCTGGTTAGTTTGTAACACAAACCGAAAAATAGACATAGAACTATAAACGCTTGAATTACCTGTCATTGCGAGAACCCGAAGGGTTCGTGGCAATCTCATCTCAAAAGGCGAGATTGCTTCGTTGCACTCGCAATGACAACTTTCTATGTCTATTTTCCAGCACAAAATTAACAGTGCCATCATAATGACGTAAAAGTCGTCTGTTTAAATAGCCTTATGAGTTTTGCATCTATAAGGGGGAGGTATGGAACACAAATCAGAAAAAAGGTTTAGTGGGAGACAAAGCTTTAACAGACCAGTCAGCTTTGAAATATGCGCGACAAAAATCAGCCAATCTATGGATATTCAGCAGAATGGACTTGGAGTAGATATAAGCTCGGAAGGTATAGGCCTCGCCACAGACTATGACTTGAGGAAGGGTGATATTTTAAAGCTCTATCTTCCAATTAATAACGTTGAAACGAGGTTGCCTGCTTATGCGGAGGTAATGTGGTCCAAGCCCGCTGATGAGAACTTCAGGGGGGGATTAAGGTTTTTGGCATGAAGAAAAGTTTGTTTAACCTATAGAAGATTATAACCTATAGGGAGCAATAACAAGAAGGGATAGGTTTGGTTATGACTCTGGTTGAAATGCTTGAAAAAAATGCAAGGGAATTTCCCGAAAAGAAAGCAATCGTCTACCATGACTTTATGCTCACTTACAGGGAGTTGAATGAGACTGTAAATAGGCTTACGCATGCATTGCTGGAGATGGGTTTTAAAAAAGGCGGCAGGGTCGCGTTCATGCTGCCGAGGATTCCTGAACTTGTTATAACTTTTCTGTCTGCTGCAAAGGCGCATGGCATTGCAGTGCCAATTAATTTTGAGCTGCCGGACGACATGATAACGGCTGTTCTAAACAATATTACACCCCGATATTTTATCGTTCATAAGCAATTTTTAGAGCTTGCAAAGAGGGCTGTTCCCAGGGACTCAGAAATTTCAATTATAGTTGCCGGTGAAAATTATGAGGGAGAATATATTTCATTGAAAGAACTGCAGAAAGATAAAAACCCTGATAATCCCTGCCCTGCGCCTGACAAGGAGGATATTGTTTATTTGAACTATACCTCCGGCTCTACAGGAAATCCCAAGGGCGCGGTTACAACCCATTCAAACATCTACTGGAATACCATTGCTGCGGTAGATGCGTTGAAACTAACACCTGATGACATTCACCTGTGTATATTTGCCCCTTTTGCACATCCGCATGAAATTTTTTCACGAGCTCTATATCTTGGCGGTACCATGGTATTGGTTGACAAAATATATCCCAAAGCAATCGCAGAGGCTATAGCTAACCATAAAGTCACCACTATGATGGGCTTATCGCCCATGTATGAGACCTTGATTGAACTGGTTGAGCACAGGACCTATGACCTTAGTTCGCTCAGGGTTCCTGAAAGCGGCGGCATGTATACGAGAATAGAACTTATTGAGAGGTTCAGGCAGAAAACCGGCGTGCCTATTATTCCTGTATGGGGAAGTACAGAGACAACCGGCATTGCCCTTGCCAATCGTCCAAATGAATATATGCCGGCAGGCTCTGTCGGAAAACCATGCGCATCATACGAGGTAAAAATAGTTGACGAAAACGATAATGAGCTTCCGGACGGAGAAATAGGCGAGATGATTTTCAGGGGTCCTGCGGTTATCCAAAACTATTACGGTAATCCAATAAACGGCAAGATATGTTTCAAAGACGGCTGGTACTGCAGCGGCGATTTAGGAAGAAGGGACAGAGACGGCAATTTCTACTTTGCGGACAGAAAGACAGGGATGATGAAGGTAGCCGGGCTTAAAGTCTATCCCCTGGAAATTGAGTTGGTATTAATGAGCCATCCGGATATAAAAGAGGCCGCGGTCATCCCGGCTAAAGACAGGCTGAGAGGAGAGGTTCCGAAGGCAATAATAGTTACCAATAACGGGACGCTTTTAACAGAAAAAGAAATTCTTGGATTTTGCAAGGAGCGGCTGCCTCATTATAAACTGCCGCGGATAATTGAAATAAGAGCTTCCCTTCCTAAAATTGGAAGCGGGAAAATAAACAAAAGAGTATTACAGCTGGAGGCAGTATAAAAGCGCTAATCGTTAATGCAAAGTGGAAACCTAAAAAAGATTATGCCCTTACAGAAAATGAACGGGTAGGAAAAAGGGCGCTTATCGGCAGTCAGGTATGGCGCAATCCTCATTTTGAGGTTAAAGATATTCCTACACCCGGCCTGAACGATGATGAAGTGCTCGTAAGGGTAAAGTCCTGCGGTATATGCGGCTCTGACACCCATCTTTATGAGACCGATAAAGCTGGGTACATAATATTTTCAGGCCTGACAAAACTGCCCTGCGTGTTAGGGCATGAGTTTGCAGGCGTGGTTGAAAAAACCGGCAGAAAGGTTACTGCTCTTAAGGCCGGTGACAAAGTAGCCGTGGAAAGCATTATGTGGTGCGGGACGTGTCAGCCATGTAAAAACGGAGCTCCAAACCAGTGCAGAAATGTAGAGCTTATGGGACTGAGCGCTGACGGCGCCTTTGCAGAATATGCAGCCATAAGCGAAAGGTACTGCTGGAAGATTAATGAACTGGAAAAGGTATATTCCGGCGATGAAATCTTTGATATAGGCGCCCTTATTGAACCTATCGGCTGCGCCTACAACGGCATCTTTATCGCAGGCGGCGGATTTAATCCGGGCGCTGCTGTAGCCGTTTACGGCGCAGGACCTATCGGCCTCGGCGCTATAGCGCTGGCAAAAATAGCAGGGGCCAGCAAAGTTATAGCCTTTGACAGTATTAATGAGAGGCTGGGTATAGCAAGGGAAATGGGCGCTGATTTCGCCTTTAACATTGATAAATGTGTGCCCAGCAAAAAGATTATGGAACTTACAGATGGCTGGGGAGCAGAGATTCAGGTTGAGGCAGCAGGCGCAGCGCCTGTAACAATCCCTGAAATGGAAAAATCAATGTCCGTAAACAGTAAGATTATATACCTCGGGAGGGCAGCTACTAAAACCCCCATGTACCTTGACGCCCTTGTCTCCGGCGCCAATAAGATTATAGGTTCAAGGGGGCATTCAGGCCACGGCATCTTTTCTTCAATCATCAAACTTATTGCGTCAGGCAGGCTCAATCCCCAGAAAATGATTACAGCAAGGTATCCATTTAAAAAGGTTTTAGAGGCCTTTAGGGCCTCCACTGAAAGAACAGACGGAAAGATTATAGTGAGGGTGTAATTATAAGGGCAAACAATCTTTTCAGGTTTTAGATTTGAAATTGTTTTTAGCAGGCTAAGTAACAATTTGTTTATAGATAGGGGCAGTAAAATTTCAATATTACAGTCGCAATATGTGTATGTGACTGAGAGGTCGGAGATGTGCCCGAATGATTCTTAAAAAACTTAAAATTAATATGAGAGCTAAACATTATGTTATATTTCCGGCGACAATTACTGCTTAATCTCTTAAAATTTGCAGACATATGCATTTTGTTTGCTGCATTGTTATCCGCATATTTGCTGACCGAACATCAGGCAGATTATGTCGCTCTAAATAAGCTGCATTCACTGCGCATCAAAGTTGTAGACTTCATCGGTTTTTTGTCAATAACAATTTTATGGCACATAACGTTTAAAAATTTAAAACTTTACCGTTCCAGAAGACTTGACAGCGGACGCAATGAATGGAGGGACCTGATCAAAGCCACCACCATAGGAACGTCCATCATTACCTTGGTCGGCGTTATCATTAAAAATACCTTTACTACACCGCTTTTCATAATATTTTTCTGGGGATTAAGTACATTATTTATATTATTTTTCAGAACAACACTGAGATATCTCCTCAAAAAAGTGCGCATTCACGGCAGGAATCTTCGCTTTGTGCTGATTGTAGGAACTAACCAGAGGGCCTACGACTATGCAGGCATGCTTGAGGAAAAAAAGGAAATGGGATACCGCGTCATTGGTTATCTTGACGAGAACATCCACCTGCCTGCAGGAGAGCTAAACCTTATAGGGACCATTAAGGACCTCCCTTCTATTCTGAAAAGCCATATAGTAGACGAGGTAGTTATTACCCTGCCCGTAAAATCATACTATCAAGAAATTCAAAAAATTATTCAACAGGCAGAGGAACAGGGGATAATAATACGTCATTTGTCCGATATTTTTGATACTAAAATGGCCCACCCAAGTACAGAACAGTTTGGAAATTTCACAGTGCTGACGATGATTCCAAGCGCACAGGAGGGCTGGAGATACATAGCAAAACGGGCCATTGACATAGCTCTGGGGACCGCATTAGTCATAGTAACTTCGCCTTTGATGGCAATAGCCGCCATTGCAATCAAACTCTCAGCTCCGGGCCCGGTATTATTTACTCAATACCGCGTGGGATATAATAAGCGGATTTTCAATCTCTTCAAATTCAGGACAATGCTGGTGGGTGCGGAAGAATTACAGGGAGAACTTGAAGAGCAAAATGAGATGGATGGCCCTGTATTCAAAATCAAAGATGATCCGAGGATTTTTAAGGCCGGCCGGTGGCTCAGGAAATGGAGCGTGGATGAACTTCCACAGTTGTTCAATGTCATTAATGGGGATATGAGTTTGGTAGGTCCAAGGCCCCTCCCGGTGCGGGACTATAACGGATTTCACAAAAACTGGCAGCGCAGGCGTTTCAGCGTAATGCCCGGAATTACCTGCACATGGCAGATAAGCGGCAGGAACAATATCTCTTTTGAAAACTGGATGAAAATGGACATGGAATATATTGATAACTGGAAACTCTCCCGTGACTTTAAAATACTCATAAAGACAATTCCCGCAGTAATCAAGAGAAAAGGGGCTGCATAAAAGAGGTTGCTATATATGCAACATATATAGTATAACTATGACGGCAATATAACTATACAGGAGATTTAATTATGAAAATAACAGTAAAGTATATTCTATCGGGAAGTTTTGCATGTTTGATATGTCTGCTTCTGTTAACCGGATGTGCCTCAACAACAGCCTCTGATGTCCCTCAGGCGCCTGAGGAAACACCTAAAGATGTAAAGATTACTGAATTCATTCTTGGTCCAAGAGATACTATTGAGATTCTTGTCTATCGGCAAGACGATTTAAAAAGGACCATACAGATAGACCCCTCAGGCATAATAAGCTATCCATTGATTGGAGACATTCAAGCTGGAGGGTTAAGTATTTTTCAGTTAAGAGATAAGCTCAAGGATGGGCTCTCTAAGTATTTGGTTAATCCTCAGGTATCAGTTGGTGTCACATCTGTCAAGAGTCAAAAAGTTATAGTCCTCGGTGAGGTTAAAACTCCTGGATTATTTAGTCTCGAAAGTCCCATGTCTGCCCTTGAGGCAATGTCAAAGGCAGGGGGATTTACCATAGATGCCAAATTAAAAACTATTTTACTTATCAGAGGCGGCTTGAAAAATCCTGAATTAGTAACGCTAAATTTAGAAAGTGCTTTAAAGGAAGGTGATTTTGCTCAAAATGCTTATTTACAAAATGGAGACATAATCTATGTGCCTGCTACAACCATCGCTAACGTAAGCAGATTTTTTGATTACCTGTCAAGGATAATCGCGCCCATTACTTCAATGGAATCAGGTTATTTCACAGGCCAGCAGATTGAGGGTTCACGAGGAAGCGCTGCTGTTGGTCGATAGTTTTGTGAAGAAAAGATTATGACGCTCGTGGAAATACCTGAAAGAAACACTATTGAACTGTCATTATAAATATATGGAGGAAAAGTGGAACTAAGAAGATACTGGGAAATCATCCTTAAAAGGAAATGGGTCCTCGCTCTGGCCGTATTCATCGTGCCGCTTTTCGCCTTCATGTTCATGAAGATTGTATCTCCTGTATATTACAGCTACTCAAAGCTATGGATTAAATTGGATACATTTCAGCAGAGCTTCATAAAGGATGTGCCTTCGGGGTTTGGCAAGTTCGATTTCACGGACAAAAGCAATGCCATGGGCACGATAGAGGAGATGCTGGAAAGCGACGGTGTCATTCTTAAAGTGATAACAGAGCTTGGATTAAAAGACAAAGACGGCGAATTCCTGACAAAGGACCATTTCGTGGACCCAAGCTCAATCGGGATTATTCTTGGGAAAAAAGGGGTAAATATAGAGAATGTGGCCGATTCGGACACCTTCAAAATCATAGGGTATTCCGATAATCCAAAAGAGGCCCAGCAGATAGCTGCAGGTGTCATAAAGAGGTTCGTAGAGAACTTTTCAAAGGTGTACAGGGATACGGCTGAAAAAGCCATTGAAGTATTGAAGAAGAGGGTTTTGGAAGTGGGGAAAAATCTCTCTATAGCCGATAGGGATATGATAGATTATAAAATAAAGAACAAGATGTATGATTTGTCAAGTCAGAGGACAACGCTTATTGCCGAGATATCGAACCTTGAATCAGAGCAGAACAAGACAGACAGAAATCTCGGCGGGAAAAAGGAAAGCCTCAAGTCAATAAAAACAGTCCTTTCCGCCCAACCCGAGTACAGGGAAGGCTCGACGACACTGGAGAAAAACCCTGTGGTAAGCGAAGCCAAAAAACAATTGCTTATCACGCAGCTCAATATGGCCAAACTCAGTTCCGAAGTGACCACGGAGCATCCGGAGGTCAAGGCGTTGCAGCAGCAGGCCGATTCTGCGAAAGAGGTCATCTTAAAGGAGGTTGAGAAGACCTTCTCCACTCAGATCAAAGAGAGAAATAGCTATTATGATAATCTCATAGAAAAGTATGGTAATGCCGAGATCGACATAGTTACTGATGAAGCTATAAAGCAGAGATTGGAGTCGCAGATAAAAGAAAGAAAGGAGATGCTTAAATTACTCACCACGAAGGAAGACGAATTGAATCGTCTTTCAAGAGAGGTTGAAATTTTAAAAAATGCTTATAATTCACTGATGGCCAATCTTGAAACGGCCGTGAGCGCTAAAGAGTTGGATATTGCAAACGCTATAGTTATCCAGCCGCCGGTAGTTTTGCCGAATCTGTCCAACGTATACTTCCCGCCCGTGAAAAAGACCGTCCCTATGATTCTATCGGTGTTTATTGCAACATTCCTGGGCGTTAGCCTTATATTTTTGCTGGAGTACCTGGATGAAACCATAGAATCTTCTGAAGAAGTTAAAATGTATCTGGGGCAGGATGTAATAGAGATTTTGCCCGTTGCTAAGAAAAAGTATCTCGATATTAGCAAGGGAATTCAATCCAATCAGTTCACGGACGCCGTGTATAATTTGCTTTCAAAGATAAACCTTGCAAAAGGGCCAGGTAACTGGAAGGTTATTTCTATTGTAAGCCCTTCCAAAGGAGAAGGTAAATCGATAATAACCGCATGCATAGGGGCGCTCATGGGGGGGCAGGGTAAAAAGACCCTAATGATCGATGGGAATCTTAGGGCGCCAGCTCTGCACAGGATTTTCAAACTCGATATTTCCTCAAGGCTTTCTGACTATATCTCTGGTAAAATTCCCGCCAGGGAAACGGTAATCCATACCCAGATTGAAAATCTCGACATCATAACCGATACAGCGGTCCATCCGCAGGGCTTTTTGTCTTCGGAGCGTTTCAAAGGGCTTATAGACGATCTTTTGCCTGATTATGACGTTATTTTAATAGATACACCGCCCTATGAAATGGGTTCCGATACGCTGACACTTTCCAAATATGCCGATGTAGTCATCTTCATTGCCGCCAAGGGGAGAACTTCTCAAAAAAAGGCGCGGGAGTTTACGGAGGCGATGAAATTATCAGGAATCAATTCATTTGGCGTCGTCTTGAATCTACATAGGACCGCGATTTTTAAAAATCAACATAAGGGCGTATGAGGTCTCTTAAAACGTTTATTGTCCTGCTGAAATGGTGGACATATTGGTATCCCTTTAGATTTTTTGTTCAGAAAATGCCGCTCTCGGTCAATTATGCGCTTGCAGACCTCTCTGTTCCGTTCATTTATTTCTTTTCAAAGAGAAAAAGGGTGATGATAGAACGCGGACTCACGTCGATGTACAGGAGGGGTGATGGACCCCTTACAAAGGAGATAATCAAAAATACTTTCAGAAATTCGCTTTATTCTACAATAGAGGTATTGCTGTATCCGAAAATGACAAAGGATATCAGCGAAAAGATAATAGATATCAAAGGGCTGGAAAATCTTGACAAAGCGTTGAAGTCCGGAAGGGGGGCTGTTTTGCTTCATGGGCATTTTGGTAATCCCCATATTATTATGCCCGGTATTGGCTACAGGGGATATAAACTGAACCAGCTCGGGAGCAGAAACCCTCCGGAAAAAAGGGAAGGGCTGTTTAGCCGCATGTACAATAATCTGCGCACCACCGTGTACGAGAGCAAACTGAAATACAAAGAGAGCCTGCCGGTAAATTTTATATATACAGACGCTTTTATTAGGGATGTTTTCAGAAGACTCAAGGATAACGAAATCATTGCTATAGGGATCGATGGCAGAGAGGGGAGCAAATCCGTGGTTATAGATTTCCTTGGTGGAAAAGCGCTTTTTTATACAGGAGCAATGAAGCTAATACTCAGAGCAAAACCGGTTGTCCTTCCCACATTCCATGTGAGAAATAAGAGGTCCCATACCATAATAATCGAAAAGCCTATGGATCTGGAGATTACGGGTGATGAAGAAAAAGATACTTGCGCAAATCTAAAAAAAATTTTAAATATTTTTGAAAATTACATGCATCGTTATCCTGAGCATTACGTTATGATATTCGGCTTAAAACAATCCATATTTGTTTCAGGGGAGAGCGCTTCGTGAAAATATTGCTGATACAGGCTTATCTGGGAAGAAAAGAACATACAGGCCATATATTCCCGCTGGGGCTTTGCTATATCGCCACGGCTTTAAATGGGCACGATGTCCGCATGATGGACCTTAATCTGTACGATGATCCTTATGGAGAACTTAAAAGGACTATCCTGGATTTCAGGCCGGAAATTGTCGGTATTTCCTTGAGGAATATAGATACCACGCAAAAAAAAGACATATTTTATTATTTTAAGACCGTGAGTCCTACGGTTAAGTTGGTAAAAGAGACTGATCCAAGTATAAGGGTCATGATAGGCGGCGCCGGCTTTTCGATGTTTGCCGAGAAAATTATGGCGCAGATACCTGAACTTGATTTCGGCGTATACATGGAGGGAGACGAAAGCGTTCCTGATCTTGTGAAAAATATCGACAATCCGCATAAGGTCAAGGGTATTTTTTATCGGGATAAGGACGTTGTCTTATTTACAGGCCCAAGGCCGCTGCCTGATGTCAGCCGCCTGCCCATGCCGAGAAGGGACTTTCTCGACATAAAACAATATCTTGATTCCCCCGCTAACAATATTGGAATCCAAACAAAGCGCGGCTGTCCTTTCAAATGCAGTTATTGTAGTTATCCTTTCTTGAACGGCCAGAGGGTGAGACAGCGCAGCCCGCAGAGCATTGTTGACGAAATTGAGTATCTGGTCAGGGAGTTTAATGTTAGGAAATTCATGTTTGCCGACAGCGTCTTTAACGTGCCTTCCGGGCACGCGGAGGCTATATGCAAGGAAATAATAAAAAGGGGCATTAATGTCAGATGGAACGCATGGTTTGAGATTAAGAATTTCACCGAAGATCTTCTCAATCTCGCCATAGCTGCGGGGTGCAATAATATGGCTTTTTCCCCCGATGCGGCTTCGGATAAATCCCTAAAGGCCCTGGGGAAGCATATAACAGAGGCTGACATATACAGGACACTGAAAATAGCAAGGAAAGCAAAAGATGGCATTTTCTGCTTTAACATCTTCTGCACGCCCCCGCAACAGGACTTTTGGGGATTTCTAAAGACCGTGAAGCTCTACCTTGCGGTAAACCTCTTGTTATTTGGCAGGGGAAGCGTTGGGGTCGGATGGATACGCATTGAGCCGGAAACTGGCATGCAGAGGATCGCCGTAGAGGAGGGGATGATAGAAGAGAATGACGACCTGCTTCCCCAGAATGAAAAAGGACTTGAAAGGCTTTTTTACAGTTGCCCTGTAACCAGGAGCTACGCGGATCCGTTTTTTAGCTTCTTAATTAACTTCAAGAAGTCGCTGAAGAAGTTTGTGATGCCCAATTTAATATTATGATAGTCCATGAGAGCTTTTACAGGGATGTCCTCAGATTGTTTGTATGGTATCCGCTCAGATGGGTGATTACACTCCTTCCGTTAAGGTTAGCATTTATGGTTTTCAACTTGATGGGGGACATGCATTTCATGGTAGCGCGTGGGGAAAAAAGACGCGTTCTTCAAAATCTTAACTCTGCCTTTCAGGGAAGGATAAGTGACAGGGAGTTGTGGAATGTCGCGAGGAAATATTTCAGAAATCATTATGTAAACCAACTCCAGATATTTTTATTTCCGGGACTAAACCTGGACAGCATTGGGAAGTTCCATGCTTTTGAGGGTCTGTCAAATCTGAATAATGCGCTGAAAGGAAACAAGGGATGCATACTCGTACATCCCCATTTCGGACCTGCCCAACTTCCGCTCTGTAATCTTGGGTTGTTAGGTTACCGGATGATGCAGCTGGGGCTTCCAACGGACGAGGGGCGTAGTTTTGTCGGAAGGAATGTCGCCTTCAGATTACGCTTAAAATACGAGGCTATGATACCGGCTAAGATAATTTCCGCCGAATCGTTCTTAAGGCCCGTCATGGAATGGCTCAACAAAAATAAAGTGCTGATGATCACTGGTGACGGGGCGGGCGGTGGAAAGTTCATCGGCAAGTTTATGCCGATGGAATTCTTGGGTACGAAACTCCTGATGCCGGCAGGCGCAGCGACACTCGCCTTTAAGACAGGGGCGCCTATATTGCCTATGTTTACTGTTATAAACAAGAACGGCTATTACAAAACAATTATCTGCGAGCCTTTGAACAGTCAGGAGGAAGACGTTAAGGAAATGACGGTTGAAAAGTACATGGCCTGCTTTGCCAAAGAAATGGAGAGGTATATTTTAGCTTACCCGTACCTATGGCACTTCTGGGATGAGTGGGACAGCAGGCTTGCTAAATAAAACTAAAGCATATGGATCGGTCTAAAACTATAGTAAAAAATACAGTATGGGGTATGGCCGCCAGGGCCATAGACGTGGCATCAAATTTCTTGCTCTTGGCCCTCGTTGCGCGTTATTTGGGGGTAGCAGAGTTCGGCGTTTATTCGTTCCTTATAGCCGTCATATGGACAGTTTTTCCTTTCCTTTTGATGGGCGGGCCAAGGATTTTGGCAAGGGACATCTCCCAGGATAAGAAAAATGCCAGCGCTTTGATCGGCAGCGCAATAACACTAATTGGACTGCTGGGCATTCCAGCTATAGTCATAACCGCTGTCTATGTATTACTTTTTAATCTTTCGCCGGACAGCGCAATCCTTGCCTTCGTCATTCTCCTGTCCATGCTTGCCATGGGCGCCACCAGAACGCTCAATTCTGTTTTTGTCGCCTTTGAAAGGATGCATTTTGAAACCATCATGTCAGTTTTTATTTCCCTTTCTTCCCTGTTATTTACCGCCGCCGCAATATATCTTGATTTAGGATTGAGATATATCTTCATTGGTATGCTTCTTAGCAACATTTCAAGCCTTGGTATAAGTATTTTCTTCTCCATGAGGCATTTCTCTGTAGTTCCCATGCTTGGTATAAAAAAAGATATTATTTTGTACCTTTTGAGGGAGTCCGCGCCGATCGCCGTATCGCAGTTCCTTTTACAAATCTACCTTTATTCCGGCGTTTTTGTGCTTAAGCTTTTAAGCAGCAATTTTGATTTGGGCCTTTTCCAGGCTCCTTACAGGCTGATTACACGATTGCAGGTCATTCCGATGACCTTCGTCTTGGCTATGCTTCCGGTCATCTCCCAGTTGGCAGCAAATGAGAGCGCCAGGGAAATCCTGAGGACAAAGGCTCTTTTTGTTTCCAAGATCCTCATTATTGTCAGTCTGCCAATAATGATCTTCGGGTTCATCTTCTCAGAAAAAATCATTTACCTGCTGTTCGGTGCGGCATTTTCCAAATCCATAATTGCGCTTCAAATCCAAATACTGGGTCTGGGTCTGTTTTTTTTAAATACATTCTTTGAAATCCTTTTCATAAGCCTGAAAAAGCAGCGCTATCAGGTGGTGTTGACAGCCCTTGGGCTTTTTGTCAGCCTCGTTTTAAATTTCATCATGGTCCCGGACTATGGCTATATAGCGGCAAGCGCTGCTGTGCCTATTTCGCAGGCAGTGATATTCTTAGCCGGCCTCTATTACCTGTCTGACATATTCAATGTGTTCAGCTTTGTAAAGGTCTTATACAAACCAGCGCTCGCGGCGTGTGTTATCGTTCTTTTCCTTATCGCCTTCTCATGGATTAATTATGCTATAGCGACCGGCGCGGTACTCTTGATATATCCTGTCATGCTATTTGCTTTCAAGGCGTTTTCTCAGGAGGAGATCGGGTTTTTAAAAAGAGCCGCAGGGATCAAGACCGGTTTAGGTGACAACAGCATAACCATACGGTAATGTGCATTCAATTATTACAGGGGGAATAAATGAGAGAAAAGGTAATTGTCATCGGCCTTGACGGAGCCACATTCAACCTAATAAGACCGTGGGTCAGGGAGGGGAGACTCCCTGCGCTCGCAAGGCTCATGGAAGAGGGGTGTTACGGCGAGTTAATATCAACTCCTGACATGATGAGTCCATCTGCATGGACATCTTTTGCCACTGGCAAAAATCCGGGCAAGCACGGCCTTTATAATTTTCTCGATTTTGTGCCGAACACCCTTAAGCTCCACTACTATAGTTCTATAGACAGGGATGGAGAAACTCTTTGGGGACTTTTAAACAAGTCAGGAAAGAAGGCCGGGGTGCTTAATGTACCCATGACTTACCCAGCCGACACACTTGATGGCTTTATGATATCAGGCTGGAACGCTCCTACTGTCAAAAGCAAGGGGTTTTCACATCCCCCTGAGATGATAGATGAGATACTGAAAAAATTTGGGGGTTACCCTCTTTTCCCGACGGTTAAAAAGTATATGGTGGAGAATAAACCCTCTCTGGCGATAGAGGCAATCAAAAACAGTCTTGACGCGCATGCGAAGGTTTCTAAATATCTTATGGAAACCCGTGACTGGGACCTGCTGATAGCTTTTTTTATCGCGACAGATCAGGTGCAGCATTATTTCTGGCACTACATGGATCCCCAACACCCTCTTCACGATCCTCATGCCGCTACAGAATGCCGTGACGCTATTTTTAACATTTACGAGCGATGCGATCGCATCATATCCGAATTAATCGAAAAAATAGGAGAGGAAACGACGATAATAGTGATGTCCGATCATGGACATGGTCCCAACCACGGTGCGACCCAATACCTTCCTCTGTGGTTAAAAAAGATGCGCTTTGCCGTAGAGAACGAAAAATCATACTCTGTTAATTTACTGAGAACTATGCAAACCGCAGCGCTCAAGTCGATATATAATCAGATGAACAAGCATCTAAATATGCGTGTCAAAGGATTTCTCAACAGATTAGTACCGAATCTGAGGGATAAAGTTGAATCTACTTGGCGGTTCTCTTCATATGACTGGGCGAGAACTAAAGTTTTCTTCCATTATGAGCCGAGGATAAATCTAAAAGGAAGGGAGCCTTTCGGCATCATTTCCCATGGTGAAGAATACGAGCAATTGAGAAATAATCTTATTGAGAAACTCTACGAGTGCAGAGATGTAAAAACAGGGCAGAGGGTTATAGAGAAAGTTTTCAAAGGTGAGGAAGTATATCATGGAAAGCATGTTTCTAATGCCCCTGACATCGTTATATGGTGGAAAGAGGGGGTAGTGCTTTCAGGCTTGGCTTGTCTCAGAGAGGACGGGGTTGAGGTCAGGGTGACAGAAAAATACGTCGATGATCCGCGAACCGGCAACCATTTTCCACATGGAATTTTCTTAATAAAGGGCAAGCATATAAGGAAGGGAAAAGAGATCAAAGGCGCTGAAATCATAGATTTGGCGCCAACTATTCTCCATTTGATGAACTCTCCCGTTCCTAACGACATTGACGGCAAGGTCCTGACCGAGGTTTTTGACGAGGACTTCCTTAAAAAAAATCCTGTGAAGTTCACCAAAGGGCGTAGCGATAGTGATAAAAAAGACGGCTATTCTAAGTCAGACGAGGACAATGTCCACGAGAACCTCAAGGCGCTGGGTTACATAGAATGAAGCGATTTATGAGGGCAGTTAAACACACAATTATATGGTTCGTATGGGTTGTCCTTCGCCCCATTCTTAGGTTTATTCCTTTAAAAATCATGTACAGAGCGGCATCCATAAGCGCAACGGTTGCATACCTTTGCGCCACGAAAAAGAGAAAAACGCTTATTAGCGAGCTTAAGAAAATCTTTAAGGACGGATCTAAAAAACAACTGCAAAGTATGGCGCATAAGAGTTTCATTATTTATTACAAAAGACAGGTTGAGAATGTAATCTTCGGTGATTTTACCAAAGAAAGGCTTGAACGGGTCGTTTCTATCGAAGGATTGGAATATCTGAATCAGGCAGTCAAGGAGGGCAAAGGGGCTATAATACTTTTATCCCATTTCGGCTCCCACCTTCTTGTCCCGCTCGCCCTTGCTTATAGAGGGTATCTCGTAAACCAGCTTACAGGCGGCCCGGGAGTTGTCAAACAATTGGACTCACCAGTATACGAAAGGGTGGTCGAGATAAGAAGAAAGGATTCGAGCAGTTTGCCTATCACATTTTTAAGCGCGCACCAATCTCTTCATGCTGCCCTTAAAGCTCTTAAAAGGAACGAACTGGTAGCCATAGCGATGGACGGCAGGGTTGGAAAAAAATGGATCAAGGTCAATATGTTCAATATGGAGACAACACTGTCTCCGGGACCTGTAAGGATAGCATTGAAGACGGGCGCACCTATCATTCCGACCTTTATCATCAGGAACAGGGATAATACCCATAAGCTGATTCTCGAGTCGCCCATAGAGCTTGATTATTTTAAGGACGAGGAAAAGACGATTGCGGTCAATACTCAGAAGCTCGCAAGAAGTTTTGAATCATATATCCTCAGATTCCCATGTCATTTTGGGATGATCTTGCAGATAATGAGAGAACGGGTTCAAAATGGAATTCTGGAATCTTCCATACTGCCTTAATCAGGTTTAGGCTCATCGTGGAAGAGTGTGGGAAAAATAGTGATTAATTCTGCATAACATGGCATCAGATAAGTGGAAACGAGGTTGCAGAAGGGGCAAAAAATCGGTATGATAACAAAACGGAAAAAAGAGGGAACTGCTGAACAAATATCGATTCCATGGATTTCGTCCTAAAGCAGCGATCAAGAGGATACTTGGAGACCAAAAGGTACGGGTTATCAGACTTAAGCGCACGCAAAGTTTTTTTCGGGAGAAGCAGGAGGGCTTTACGAAAACAAGCGTTTCAATTATAAGCATGGTTTTTGTCCTTTTAAGCCTTTTCACATTCTCCGTTGCGCAGGAGCCTGGACAGGTGGAAAAGCATATCCCGTTTATTTATGGCCTTAAAATATCCGGCCCCGATACTGAAAAGGTCGAAAAGCTCGATGGATATTTCGAAGTCGCCAGAGATATTGGATTCACCCATCTCAAAATATTCGTAACGATGGACTTCGTCCATCCGGATGATACAAGCTGGTTTTGGCAAAAAAAGATTTCAGGGGACAGAAAGATAGATTACGACAACCTTGCCGGTCTGTCCATGAAATATGGTATCTCGATAATCCCCATGTTCATTTCTCCTATCGATATTGAAAGGCAAAAGAACGCAAAAGCCTACGCGGAATTTGTCTATCAGTTCATAAGGAGATACAAGGAGAGCATGCGTATCGGCTATATTGAATTACAGAACGAACCGAATCAGGAAAATGACGGGAGTGGTACCTGGAGCCGCGCCCCGTGGCGGGCTACAGCACTAGATCTGGTACGGGTCGACAATGCCGCGTACGACAGGATCAAGTCAGTATACCCGGATATCGTAATTGGCTCAGCCGGATTTATCAACGAGAGCAGGCAGCATGTGGAAAGATATACGAAGGCATTCTATAAGGCGTATTTTGAGGCAAGACCGAAATTTGACGTATTCATGTTCCATGATTATCCCAAGAACACGTCCTACTTGCAGGGAACCAGGCCAGGAGATCTGGCTTCGGAGTATTATTTTTTTGAGACTTACCGCTCTATCCTCATCGAATACGGTTACGGCGACAGGCCAATTTTAATATCCGAAGGATTTGTAGACACGCCTTTTTTGCTTAACGGCAAGAAAAACTGGAACTGGCTTGACGAGGATGAAGCCTCTGTTCTATGGGTGGAAAGTTATATTCACACACTTTCAAACTCGCAGAAATTCAACATCGGCGCGAAGATAATAACAGGCGTCAGGACACAGGGCACTGCAGGATTAATAGACGACAAAACCGGCGCCAAAAGGAAACAGTATTATGCAGTGAAGCGCCTCGTCGCGCTGCTAAAAGAATATCCGATATATTCTCGATCCATTTCCGGAAAGGTTAATTCAAGTAATCCTTGGATCGAGGAATTCAAAAATAAAAAGGGGCACAGGGCATGGATCGCACTAAATCCCTTACTTTACGATACTACGGATGAGATGTATATGCCCGCTGTAACGAGTAAGAAGATAGTAGCGCCTCAGCCGGTTACCCTTGAGGTAGGCAAAGCGAAGTCCGTGAAAGTAGAAACTATTTCAGGGACTGAGATTAAAAAAGCATCGAATGGAAAGATCACTTTCGAAATTGGAAGGGAGCCTGTTTTCTTAACCGAATAGAATTAGTATGGCTAACATTATGAATTCTGTTTATGAAGCTTGCAACTCTATAAAATTCGAGCGTATGGCTGCTGTTCTAAAGTGGTCCGTTTTTGCGCTCGTCCTATTTATAATAGCCGTCTTATCTACTTTTATTAAATGGTATATCCTGATACCGATACTACTTGCTTCTCTGGCGGCTTGCATTCTTTTTATAAAATACAAGTGGACTGTTTATCTGTTGGTCTTTCTCGTTCCTTTCAGCGCCGGAAGCGTTGGTATTATGGTCAAGGATCTGCAGAATATACACTTTTCCATTGCGATGAACGACAGAATACCGATTTTCGCACCAATAATTATAATCTCATTCCTTGGAATGATGCTTGCAACGATCTCTGTAATAAAATCAAAGGGCATTAGAAATCCTTTCGCCATAGCGAATATCATTCTTTTCCTTTATGGAGCCACTACATTGCTATATACCCAAAATCTGGAGCACAGTACTGTTCAACTTTTTATAGTCTTTTTGAACGCGTGTCTGTTCAGCCTGTTCGTGAATTCCATTGAAGATGAAAAAATGCACAGAAAAGTAATGTGGTGCTGGGTTATATCCGGCGGACTTCAGGCTTTGATTACCATCCTGCTCTACTTTGTAGTCTACCCCCCATCTGGTCTTTTCGTGTACCAGCACTCCATTTCAAAGAATTTTGCATTCGTATTAGAGCTTATGACAGGATATGAAACAGACGGATACATTAAAAGAGGGAGCGCTTTTACCTATGCTCATGAATCAGCACTTCTTATGAACCTTACACTTGCGGTCGCGATAGGACTTTTTGCCTGGGAAAATAAATTATTTAGAAGGCTGATCCTGATTGTTATATCAATCCTGTCTATTGCTGCAAATCTTCTGGCCATGTCACGAGGCGGCACTGGCGTGCTGATTATTATGGCCTTTTTCATTTTCCTTTTCACGAGAAAATACAACAGGCACTTTTTCTTAATATGCATAATTTTCCTTTTATCCGTATTTGCTATTTTTGAGGCGCAGAACACGATATTAAACTCGGTCATGCGCACGAAGGTCTCCCCTCGGCTGTTGGTCAGGGGAGTTGAGACCGTGAGCAGCTCAAAGCAAGTCGCGCCTGACAGGGTCCATATGTGGAAGAAGGGATTTAAAAAGCTTAAAAAGACATTGTTTCTCGGCCTTGGGGTGGGAAATTTCAATTATTATCTAAAAAAGGTTCATTCTCATAGCCTATATTTTTCGTTCCTTTTTGATTTTGGCGTAATAGGAGTAGGCATTCTGATCAGTTTGATAATGAGCCTCTACAGATGTTTTATAGTTCCACAGGGAGACCAATCGTCCTACATGCAAATTATGCGTATAGCCATTTTGGGAGGGATTGTAGCCATTGGAGTGCATGGGCTTGTGGATTTTGAGTATAAAAGAACGCTGATATGGTTCTTTCTAGGCATGGCTATTCCAACCGCAAGTTTAGCAAGGCAGGAACTTCAAACCCATACTGAAGAAGGTTCAGCTTGAGATACTTTGACGAAATTGAGAAGAGGAAAAAAGAGGCCAGCCTGAGCAGGCACCCGAAGTTCCTGCAGTCTATTTTTAACTCCTTAAGCAGCGTGCATGATTATTATGACGAATGTCTTGCCCCGCTCATAAGGAAGGACATTAAGGTGCTCGATGCGGGGTGCGGTAAAAAGGGTATCATGAACAAGTACAGGGGTAAGACTGCCTATACCGTGGGCATGGACATGCAGTTGAGCGCTATTAAGCAAAATGCCGCTATGGACTACAAGGTCGTCTCAGGCGTTTACAGCATTCCGTTCAAGGAGGAGACATTTGATGTGATAGTCTCGCAGTGGGTCGTTGAGCACCTCTCGGAGCCCAAAAAGGCATTCAGCGAATTTAGGAATGTGTTGAAGAATAACGGGAGCCTGATACTCGTAACGAACAGCGTATATAACCCGCTCATGTTCTTTAATGCGGTGATGCCAGAAGGTATAAGGGACAGGATTAAAAAGAGGGCGCTTCCGCCGGAGATAGAGGAGGACACGTTCCCGACATACTATAAATGCAATTCGGTCGGCAAGCTCGATAAGGCATTGAGGGAGTTGGGGTTTGAGAAGAAGTTTACAGGCTATGTAGGGGACCCTTCGTTCTTCGTATTTTCGAAGTTCATCTTCCCTTTGACAGTGGTATATGAGCTTGCAACCTCTTTCAGGATATTGAGGCCATTGAAGATGCATGTGATTGTCCATTATGTTAAGAGAGACAAAAGTTAAAGAGGCTAATGCATGAAGATAACTTTCATCTCGCCGTATCCGGATATAACTGCTTTCGGCATAAGAAATATCTCTTCTTACGTCAAGGAACACGGCCACAAGACACAGATAATCTTTTTGCCTGACCCTTGCGGTGATGATATCGCCGATACGAAGAGATACAACGATAGTGTCCTTGAGGGGATAATCCCTTTATGCGCTGATGCCGATATAATCGGCGTAACGCTCATGACGAACTTCTATCAGAGCGCTATCGAGATCACCGAGAAGATAAAGAGGCTTAAAAAGCCTGTCATTTGGGGCGGCGTGCACGCGACTGTAATGCCTGAGCAGTGCCTCATGCACGCGGATATGGTATGTATCGGTGATGGGGAAGAGGTTATGCTTGAGCTTCTCAACAGGATGGAGAGGAGGGAGGACTATGACGGTGTCAGGGGCCTCTGCGTAAAGCGGGATGGAAATATCATAAGGAACCCTCTTGAGAGGCTCTCGGATGATCTCGATAAATACCCCATACCCGATTACAGCATGGAGAACCATTTTGTTATGCATAACGGCGCTATCACTGCGATGACGACGGATTTAATGAGGACCATGATGGAGGAAAGTTACATTTCGAATTTCATATCAAAGTGCGGTTACCAAACCATGTCAGGCAGGGGCTGTCCCCATAAGTGCTCCTACTGTGTAAACGACACGCTTAAGAACATGTACGGAGGCCACGATTACCTCAGGTGGAGGAGTCCGGAGCATGTTGTGGAGGAGTTACTTTTTGTAAAGAAGACCATGCCGTTTGTGGGGCACATTTGGTTCTCGGACGACTCGTTTTTTTCAAGAAACCTTGAGAAGACAAAAGAATTCTGCAAGCTTTATAAAGAGAAGATAGGGCTTCCTTTCTTCGCTCTCGGAAGCCCTCTGACAATAAACGAGGAGAAGATGGCCCTTCTTGTGGACACGGGCTTAAGGGGTGTACAGATGGGTATTCAGACAGGGAGCAGCCATGTGCAGGCGTTATTCAATCGCAAGAATATGTCTAATGAGCGGGTCTTAAAGGCCATGAACATAATTAACAAATACAAGGACAGGCTCGAACCCCCGCATTATGACTTCATACTCGATACACCATACGAGACAGACAGGGACAAGGTAGAGACCCTACGCTTTATCTCCAGGATACCGAAGCCTTATAATTTGCAGACATTCTCGCTTGTGCTTTATCCGGGCACACAGATGTACGATATGGCAAAGAAGGATGGGTTTATAAATGATGAGGAAAAGGAGATACTCAATAGGAGCTACACAAGGCGCAGCTTCGGGTATTTCAATGTGCTCTTCTCGCTCATTAAAAAGGGATGGCTTCCTGTCTGGACGGTCCGGATACTTATAAGTGGGCCGGTTCTGTTGTTTCTTAATAATAAATTCATGGTGCCTGTGATAAAGGCCGCTGATATGTTCGCGGGTGCGCTTTACCGGACACTCAACGGCCTCTGTGCGCCCAAAGTAAAAAGGCTTAAGAAAACATAGAAGATACCATCACAGGAAAGATACCAGGACCGAGAGTTTGTTCTACAAAATAATTAACAAAAAGAAACGGGTGGCAACCATGATAGCGGATGTAATCGGTTATGCGCTCTGGACGCCTGCGAGGATATTGAGGAAAGATTCGCCTCCTCGGAAAGAGGAGGTTAAGGAAATACTCGTTGTGCGCACCGCTTACATAGGCGATGTAATAATGACGCTCCCGATGCTCAAGCCCTTAAAAGAGTTTTATCAGGGCTCACAGATAACGTTTTTGACCGCAAACGCCGCGAAGGACCTCTTTAAAGGCAACCCGTATGTGGATGATGTCATTACTTATGACGCTTTCTGGTTTTATGAAAAATCCGAGACGTTCGGGGATTTTTTAAAGAGGTTGAGGAATAGAAGGTTTGATCTGGTAATAGAGGCGAGGGGCGATATTAGAGACATCCTTCTTATAGCATATCTCTGCAGGGCAAGGCATAGGGTTAGTTATAAAGTAGCAGGAGGAGGGTTTCTTTTAACGGGGATTGTCCCTTATGAGAAAATAAAACACAAGGTAGAGTACCATCTTGACATTGTAAGATTTTTAGGAGCCGAAACAGGTAAATTTGCGTGGGATTTGTATTTAACCGCGGAAGAAAGGAACTTCGGCAAGGCCTTATTAACTGCTCAGGGAATTGCCGATTCAGACACCGTCATAGGCATCCATCCAGGAGGCAGGAAAGGCCTGAAGTGCTGGTCCGCCCGGAAATACGCAGAGGTTGCTGACTGGATAATATCAAAATATAATGCTAAAGTTATTTTTACGGGTTCAGGGGAAGAAATAAAATTGATTGAAGACATTATGGGGAAAATGAGCGCCAAAGCAGTCAGTCTTACCGGCAAAACCGACTTGCGGATTCTTGCAAGCCTGCTGAAAAGATTTAATCTCTTTATATGCAATGACACCGCTCCCCTTCATATTGCCTCTGCCATGAAGACGCCGACAGTTGCTATTTTTGGTCCATCTAAAAGCAATGAGACAGGCCCCTATGGCAATATCCACAGGGTAGTTGAAAAAGATTTTCCATGCAGATACACCTGCGATGAAGATGTCTGTAATCATAGGGTGCATAATGAATGTATGACGGCTATAACTACTGATGATGTTTGTGAGGCTGTTAAGGATATTATGAATGAAATAGCTGATAAGGGTCTGAAGTTGCCTGAAAAAATATTGAAAGGATGAAAAGCGCTAAAAAGCATGAAAGTTTCTCAGCCCCCTTCTCCACTTTTTTTGTAATACATTTTGAGGTTGGCGGAGATACAAGACGCCTTGAATATCAAAATACCTTCTGGCCTGCAACTGTTGATCTTATTAAATTAGCAGACCGGTATGATGCAAAGCTGACCCTGCAATTTACGCCGCAATGGGCTGAATACATACTGAATGACAGATACAAATTCAATTTATTCAAGGGATGGCAGAGACATGGGCACGAAGCCGGGCTTCATCACCACGGTTATGATCACCGCGACTGGGACGGATATACAAACAGGCGGGGGAAAGAAAATAATTCCTCATATCGCGGAAATGTTACGGACATGATAAATACTGTAAATGAACTTATTCACCCGTATCAGATTTTGACAGGGACCATAACTGATGAAGCGCATGATTACCCTGACGGCATTAAATACGACACACAAGGAATAAAAATTCGTCATTCGAGGACAAGGCCAAAGAACGTTACACTTAACGGCAAAAATGTCATTCAGACGGGAATGTCTATTTTATCTGATGCGAAAAATATTAAAGAGCTTAAGAAGGAATATCATAAATCTGCTGATAATGAAATCTTTGGGGTCGTTACCCATGAAATAGATTTTGAGAATAGTCCTGAAATCATAAAGGAATGGTTCAGGTTCGTGAAATATAGAGACAATCGGATTCAGACCGTGAGCGAAATAATTTCTAACTACCGGAAAGATTATAATATTGAATGCTGTGACAAGCCTTTGACTTTTTCAAAAGATGTCACCGGCATTAGGGTATGATTTGGCAAATGGCTTTCAAACTGAACATTATAACGGCTTACTCAGCAAAAGAAATTAAGGAGAGGCTCTTTTTGTCTCTTCAAGAATATCATGAGCTGCTTCCTGCATCAAAGACATCAAAAATATTGCTTAAGCCAAACCTTAACGCCAACATGAACGCTCTTACAGGAAACACAACTGATTTGAGGCTTCTTGCAGCGGTCATTGAATACCTCAAAGTTAATGGATATAAAAATATTGCAATAGGGGAAGGCACTAACAGCGGTTATTACAGAAATAATATCAGCGTCATTTCCCGGCTTAAAATAGATGAACTGGCAAAATATTATGGCGTTAAGGCAATTGATTTTAATTTCGCGGAACCGGTTTATATTGCTTTTGAAAATGGAGTCAAAGCAGGTATTGCAAAAGATTGCGCAGAGGCGGATTTTATTATCAATATGCCTAAACTCAAAACTCATTTTGAAGTCGGAATGAGTGTGTGCCTTAAAAACCTGATGGGCTGCCTTGTGGGTCAGGAAAACAAGAAAAAGACACACCAGAGTCTGGCGCGGAATATCTTAAATATAAATGAGCATTTAAAGCCAAATTTTCATATAGTTGACGGCCTGATAGCCATGGAAGGACTCGGGCCTACAAGGGGCAAACCTAAAAAAATGGGGATTATTATTTTAGGAGCTAACCCCTATCTCATAGACCTGTTATGTGCAAAAATTGCCAATTTTGATTACCGCTTAATCACCACATTAAAACTGGCTGAAGACAAAGGCCTTATAACCAAAGACTATCACGAATTCATACAAAGTCAGGACATCAATGACTTAATTAAAGAGTTTGAAAAACCAAAGGCAAATTTCTTCGCCTCTTTTATACACAGTCCTAAAAGGCAGAAGTATTTTCTGGCTGTCCGCAACACAAAATTTTTTACCTATCTGGCAGCAACCGAGTTATTTGGCAAACTGCTTTTTCTTTCCGGACTTAGGCAGGATAATTTTATTAAGGAGGAAATGTCATTTGAAGGTTTTTCTTTTGACAAGGGGCGTTGTACAAAAGGCTGTACAAAATGCAAAGACTACTGCCCTGTGGGATTAGAGCTGCCTGAAGGGCTTGCAGAGCACCGTAATAATGGATGCATAGGCTGTCTATATTGTTTCTTAGTTTGCCCTACAAAGGCTATTGAGTTTGGAGGAAAGCTTGGCTTTCTGACAGAACAGATCAGACAATATGACGATATAACAAGAAAGGTTGCGTAAATGAAAATTCTATTGCTTAATCCGCCGTTTTTGAAAAAATTTTCAAGGCCCCAGAGGAGTCCTGCGGTTACAAAGAGCGGGACCCTTTACTTTCCCATGTGGCTTGCTTATGCCGCAGGCGTCTTAATGGAAAATGGATTTGAAGTTGAACTGATTGATGCGCCTGCTGACGATTACAGCATGGAAGATGTTGCTGAGAAAGCTAAAAAACTCCAGCCGGATATTATAGTTATTGACACAAGCACTCCCAGCATTTATAACGATACATCTATAGCAGGCAAATTAAAGGAGATATGCCCTTCGTCTTTCATAGCCCTTGTCGGCACACATGTATCCGCGCTTCCTGAGGAAACACTGAATTTAAATAATAAGATTGATGCAATTGCACGGCATGAGTACGACTATACACTGTTAGACCTTGCCAAAACACTTGAAAAAGGCGGAGACTTGAATAATGTCAAGGGGATAAGTTTTAGAAGCGGTAAAGGAATAACGCATATTCCTGACAGGTCATATATAGAAAACTTGGATGAACTGCCGTTTGTAAGCCGGGTCTACAAAAAATTCCTAAAAATAGAAAACTACTTTAATCCGAACGCCCTTTATCCAATGGTAACGATTACAACAAGCAGGGGATGTCCTTTTAAATGCACCT
Organism: Nitrospirota bacterium; assembly: GCA_016195565.1. Lineage (NCBI taxonomy): Bacteria > Pseudomonadati > Nitrospirota > Nitrospirota bacterium. The sequence continues at coordinate 53,520 of JACPZK010000022.1, forward strand.
TTTGCGTCTACCCTCAAACGCTGATGGGCAGCGGCTTTCGAACGAGGAGCGTTACGAATGTCGTCGACGAAATAGAATATATCGTGGAAAATTTCCCCCAAACAAAGGCGATCTTTTTTGAGGATGATACACTTACTGTCAACAAAAATAGATGCATTGAATTGTCGGAGCGGATAATAAAGAAAAAGATAAAAATATCATGGACTGCTAATGCCAGGGTCGGGCTTGATTTTGAGACAATGAAGATAATGAAAGAGGCGGGATGCAGGTCATTCTGCGTCGGCTTTGAAAGCGGGAGCCAGATGATCCTCGACAACATGAAAAAGAATATTAAACGTGAGAAAATGTTTGAATTTATGAAAAATGCAAAAAAGGCGGGCATCCTTATTCACGGCTGTTTTATGGCCGGTCTGCCAGGCGAGACAAAAGAGACAATGAAACAAACCCTTGACCTTGCCAAACGCCTTAATCCCGATACAATGCAGTTTTATCCTGTGATGGTCTATCCCGGAACCGAGGCTTACCATTGGTATAAAGACAGGGGATACCTTATCACGGAAGACTTTTCCAAATGGCTCACCCCCGGCGGCTTGCATAACACCGTAATTAAAACACAGGAATTGTCACCCGGTGAGATGGTAAAATTCTGCGATGACGCGAGAAGGAAATTTTATCTCAGGCCCGCGTATCTTTTTTACAAGATAAGGCAGATGGTCTTTTCCCCGAGGGAGATCAGAAGGACCCTCAAGTCCGCAAAGACATTTTTAAAATATCTCTTCAGAGGCTCCGATATTACGGAGTAAAAATGATACTGTACTCGGTCATAATTCCAGCTTATAATGCAGATGGTACGATTGGGAAATGTCTTGAATCTTTAATGAATCAGTCTGTCCCGAAGGAGGCTTACGAAATAATAGTGCTTGACGACGGGTCAACGGACAGCACCGCTGAAAAAGCAAAAAAGTTTTCCGTAAGATATTTTTTCCAGACAAATCAGGGTCCTGCTACAGCAAGAAACGCAGGCGCCAAGGAGGCTAAGGGAGAGATAATACTTTTTACGGATTCTGACTGCATCCCGGGAAAAAACTGGATAGAAAAAATGGCCGTGCCCTTCAATAATCCTGAGGTTATGGCAGTCAAAGGAGCATATAAAACAGAGCAAAAAACACTGACAGCGCGGTTTGCGCAGATAGAATTTGAAGAACGATTCAATATGCTGAAAAAAACTGAATCTATTGATATGGTAGATACATATTCTGCAGGTTACAGGAAATCGGTTTTTATTTCATTAGGCGGCTTTGACCCGTCTTTTCCTGTTGCAAATAATGAAGATACGGAACTTTCATACAAAATGTCTCGGTCGGGCTATAAAATGGTTTTCAATCCTGACGCAATTGTTTATCATTTGAACCACCCCGATTCTGTAAAGAGATATGCCCGTCTTAAATTCTGGAGGGGATACTGGAGAATGGTTGTCTATAAAAGATATCCAGACAAGATGTTGAAGGATTCATATACTCCTCAGAGCTTAAAATTACAAATACTTTTTTTATTTTTATTCTTAACATGCTTGCCTCTTACATGGTTACTGCCAAATCTGATGTTTTATCCTGTAATCCTCTGTCTGATTTTATTTATTCTGTCAACCCTCCCATTCATCAGGCTGGCGCTTACAAGAGATTTAATTGTCGCCCTGCTATCGCCATTTTTTCTATCGGTGAGGGCAGTTTCGCTGGGCACAGGCACTTTCTGGGCGATACTATCACAAAAAAATCTAAAATGACAGCTTCACAAAATAACGAACAGATTTTTAAAAGCGTCTGCAGGATATGTCATGGCGGCTGCGGGGCAATTCTCCATGTAAAAGACGACAGGGTGATCAAGGTAAAAGGCGACCCTGAATCGCCTTTAAGCAAGGGCTGGATGTGCATCAAAGGGCTTAGTACTCCCGAAATTGCCAATCATCCTGACCGACTGAAAGACCCGCTGAAACGGAAAGGCGAAAGAGGCGGCGGGGAATGGGAAAAAATTTCATGGGAGCAGGCGCTTGATGAAATAGCCTCAAGGGTTGATGCCATCAGGAAAGAATCAGGCGCCGAGTCTGTTGCATTAGGACAGGGTACAGGACGCCACCACTATATGCATACCGTACGGTTTGCAAACCAGCTTGGCACCCCGAACTGGTATGAGCCGGGGCTTGCACAATGTTTTATCCCGCGTATCACGGTAAGCAACCTTACCTACGGTAACTTTATCGTCGGGGATTATTACGGAGATACCCAGCCAAAGTGCATACTCTTCTGGGGACATAATCCGCTAATTTCAGGGCCTGACGGGGAATTATCCATTGTTGTAAGAAGGTCTCTGGATAAAGGCGCTATCGGCATAGCAATAGACCCGAGGCGTTCAGAAACAGCAAAAAAATGCGCCCTGTGGCTGCCGGTGCGCCCCGGCACTGATGCTGCACTGGCGCTTGCCATGATTAATGTGATCATAAAAGAAGAGATTTATGACAAAGAATTTGTAGAAAAATGGACCTTTGGATTTGACAAATTAAAAGGCCATGTAGCCCCATTTACTCCTGAATGGGCGGAGGCTATTACATGGGTACCGGCGGCGGATATTGTTAAGGCGGCAAAAATGTATGCTGTAAATAAACCCGCAGTGCTTGAATGGGGACTGGGCCTTGAGCAAAATTCAAATTCACTGCAAACCGTGAGGTCCATAGCCATACTGCGCGCCCTGACAGGAAATATTGACATTCCGGGCGGTGATATCATAGGGATGAATATAGTTCGCGGCTACCCTACCCTGAAGGACAAACTGCCTGACGGCATGTCAAAAAAACGCCTTGGGGCTGAAAGTTTCAAACTCCTTGGCGGCTGGCGCGCATTCATGCCCTCTGCACACATCCCAGCGCTGTTTAAGGCAATGCGGACAGGAGAGCCTTACAGGATAAGGGCCTTACTGATTTTCGGAAACAATCCGTTGACCACAGTCGCCAATTCCAGAGAAGTCTATGAATCCCTCCAAAAACTGGACCTTCTAATTGTAACAGATCTTTTTATGACGCCCACTGCTGCTATAGCTGACTATGTACTCCCTGCAGCCTTCTGGCCCGAGGTAGAGCAGGTTATCGGCTATCCGCTTGTCGCTGAAAATATTGTTATGGCACAGCAAAAGACAACTGAGACAGGGCAATGCCGTCAGGATGAATGGATTATGGATGAACTTTCCGTGAGATTGAACTTGCCCGGCTCGGAGCAGAGTTTTAAAGACATCATAAATTATCAGTTGTCTCCTCTGGGCATTAATTTCCATGAGCTTAAAGAACGAGGTTTTGTGTCCCCTCCTCACGTGTATAAAAAATATGAAAAAGACGGTTTCCGAACACCTTCTAAGAAGGTTGAGCTTTATTGTAAGGCGCTTGAAAAAATGGGTTATGAGCCGCTGCCGACTTACAAGGAACCTCCTGAAAGTCCGTTGCAGTCTCCTGAACTTGCAAGGGAATTCCCTTATGTACTTACTACAGGAAGCAGAAGGCTGGAGTTTTTTCACAGCGAACACCGCCAGATAAAATCCCTGCGGAACCGCAGGCCGTATCCACAGGTGGAAATTCACTCCCATACAGCCATAAAACACGGTATTAAACAGGGTGACTGGGTAATAGTGAGTTCACCGCGGGGCCGTATACGGTTAAAGGCATTAATCACGGAAGATATTCATCCTGATGTTATCAATGTTGAACACGGATGGTGGTTCCCTGAAAAGCCGGGACCTGATTACGGGGTATGGGAATCAAATGCCAATCTGCTGACCAATAATGCCCCTCCCTATGACCCTGCCTTTGGCAGCTATCAGTTAAGAGGGCTTTTGTGCCGGATTCAAAAAGAGGAGGGATAGGAAAATCGCATCTTAGTAATTATTTGTTCTGAATCGCTCCGCCTCTTTTCTCAAAGACTCTACTTTGCTTGTGCAGAGACGCAAGAAAAACAGAGTTTTCCCTAACATTATCCACAATCTCTTTTCCTGTTCCCGCACACATAACAGTGCGCATCTTTATGGAGAGAAAGTTTTTTGAATTCCATGTTCAAGGTGTTATACATTAACATTTGTGAAAGCAACGGCTTTCCATAACCTGTAAGCAATTTAATCGTCTCTATTGCCATAAGACATCCGAGCATTCCTGAAACAGCGCCAAGAACAGGAAAGCCCAGTTCTTCCCACTCAGGGTTATCCTCATGGAATACACAAGCAAGGCACGGTGTTAGTCCGGGAATGACATTAAAGAGGTATCCCTCCATACCGTTCATTGCCGCCTCAACCATTGGAATTCCTTTCTTCACACAGGCGCTGTTCAGAATACGCCTTTCTTGAAAATTGGGACGCGCTGATAAGGCTATATCCGCATTTTCAAGAAGCCTCTCCGCGTTATCAGGCGTAGTCCTCTCATCAAATATTTCAACTTGCACATCAGGATTGATTTCTTCTATAGTTTTCATTGCCTGAATGACCCTGCTCTTGCCAATCCATTCATTCTTCATTAATACCTGTCTGTTCATATTTGAAAGTGTGAGATTTCCATAATGCGCAAAGACCATCCTGCCTATCCCGGCAACTGCGAGATACATCGCGGCAGTCCCGCCAAGACCCCCGATACCGGCAATTAAAGCAGTGGACGCCTTGAGCACCTCCTGATGCTCTCTATTAAAACCCTGAAGCATCATCTGCCTGCGGTAGCGCTCCATCTCTACCTCTGATAATCTGCTATCTTTCTCAATTGACAATATCACAGTAATCCTCTCCAATCATTGCATTTAATACCTCAAGCTCCATATCCTTATCCTCTCCGAGAATTCCAAAGGCGTCTGCCCTGCACTGCCTGCAGTGTGTCATCTGGGGAATATATTTAATACACTCCTCTCTCATGCTGTTAATCATCTCCATTGAAGGCCTCTGTAAATGCTCAAATTCGGCCTGCGGAATCAGAGGCATGATGTTCATTAAATCAGCTCCTTTTGTGCCAGCAAGCCATGCAATTAAGGGAATCTCTGTATCATTCACGCCAGGAATTAAAACACTGTTAACCTTCACAATCAGCCCTGCATCTATGACATTTCTCAATCCCCTTGCCTGATTCTTCACAATGAGTTCGGCAGCATCCCTTCCGAGATATTTCTTCCCCTTGTAATAAGCCCATGAATAAATCTTTTCTGCCACCTCGGGCATTACTGCATTGATCGTAATTGTAATGCTTCTCACTCCTGCCTTTACCATGTCCTCAAGCCTGTCCGGCAATAAAAGGCCGTTTGTAGAAATGCAGAGTATAATCTCAGGAAATTCCCTGTGTATCATGTTAAGCGTTTCAAATGTTGCATCATTTGCAAGCGGGTCTCCGGGGCCTGCAATACCTATGACGCTGATATTATCGTGCCTGTCAGATAGGACTCTAACCCTGTCCAAAGCCTCTGAAGGAGACATAACCTTGCTTGTAATCCCCGGTCTCGACTCATTGGCGCAGTCGTATTTCCTGATGCAATACCTGCACTGGATATTACAGGCAGGAGCAACCGGCAAATGTATCCTTGCAAATTTGTGATGCGCCTCCTTTGAAAAACATGGATGACTGCTTATAATGTCCTTTCCTTTCATAACCATCTTGTACCTCTCCTTGCTTTTATCTCTATTAGAGCAACTCAACTTTCACATATCTACGTGAACATGGCATTTTTTGGTGCAGGCCCTTGAACATGCTTCGCAGCCGATGCAGTTTTCGGGATGGGCAATTGACATTATCTTGTTGCCCATATCATCTCCGTATTCATCCTCTCCTTCAAAGGGCTTTTCTATAAGCTCAAGAACATCCCTGCTGCAGACTTTATAACACCGGCCGCAGCCTATACATTTCTCAATATCAATGGACTCTATAAATTTAGGCGTCCATGTCTGACCGCCGCGTGTATATCCGATAATTGCCATAAGTCCTCCTTTCTTTATGCTATCGCCTCTCCATCATGCTCTCCTGTCCTTACCCTCACAGCGCCTTCTATCGGCAGAACAAATATCTTACCGTCTCCGTGCTGGCCTGTCTTGTTGACCTTGATTATAGACTTCACAATCTTGCTCACAACATCGTCAGGCACAACTATTGTAAGCATCCTCTTCGGCACATACAGCGCTACCTTAGGCAGCGTATGCTCAAGCGCATATGTCGAAGGAGTAGGCTTCAGTTTCACTGCCGTGCAATAACTGTCAGGCATCTCAGAATCCATCTCCGCGCACATAGCGCCTTTCTGTTTCCCTCTGCCATCAACGCTCTGAATCGTTAGTGACGGATAACCCAACTCGTCAAGCGCTGTCTTTGTTTCAGGGAGCTTGTCTCTCCTTATAATCGCGGAAATCTCTTTCATAACCCCGCCTCTCCTGTCCTGACTGTATAGGCCGCCTCAACAGGACTTACAAATATCTTTCCGTCGCCGATAAAGCCTGTCTTTGCCTTATCAGAGATTATGTTCACCACTCTTTCTACTTCGTTGTCATTGACGACCATCATCACAAGTGTCTTGGGGAGTTCGTCGTAGTGTACAGGGCCGACCTGAAGCCCCTTCTGCTTTCCCCTTCCGAACACAGGCATCTTTGTCAGAGACGGGAAACCCGCTCCTTCCAATGCCAAGACTACCTCTTGCTCTTTCTCCGGCCTAATGAATGCTCTAATCATCTTCATCTCCATTTCCTCCTTTTCAATTATTAGTCTTTTTTTTCTGGATTCCAGCTTTCGTGGGAATGACAGAATATTTTTTACTATTCACTATTTATTGCCTTTTTTAGCCATGGCGGCGGCAATTTTTTTACAGTTTCAAGAAGCATTCTCAATGACTCCTCAATGGAAACAACCTCCTTCACCTTTATGGGCATAATCCCTTTTCTGGCAAGGCGCGCCGCAGAAGGCCCGCCTATTTCCGTGAGATACACAATCTTGCAGTCTGCCAGTTTATCCACTTTACTCCGTACCCTGTCGTCATGCACCTGCCCCAGTCCCTTAGTCTCCTCTATTGCCGAATCCCTTCCGTCCGCAAACTTTCTCATCTCAAGAAATTTATAACCGTCATTTGTTAATTCATACACCGCAAACATTCCCGCCCTTCCGAAATGTTCATCCACATTTACGCCGTCAGTTGTTGCGAATGCCACCTTCATTGATGCACCTCCTTAGCTAATAAATTAGCTGCTTCGTTAATCATAGTTAGCGTTCCCCAGTATCCGATAGTAATCCTGTGGTTGTTTCCCAAAACCTTGTACACAGGGAACCCCATCTGATACAAAGGCGCTCCGAGCCTCTTTGCCGTATCTTCAGCATGGGAATTCGATACGAGAAGATCGAAGTCTCCTTCTATTGAGAAAAGGGCGCTTTTATTTACATCGACTTCAAAAACCTCAGCGCCCATCTCTTCAAGCCATCTTGATGTCTGTACTGAAAGGTCAGGCTCAAGTGCAGTGCATATTTTTTTACTGCCATAATAAAAATGAGCATCCCTCATACCATCAATCAAAATCCTTCTCTGCCGCTCGTATTTTTGGGGAATCGGCTTGCCGCTCAACATCGAAAGCGTTTCCATAAGCATATCCGTATCCCTTAATCCTGCTATGCTTTCAAGCGCCTTGTATTCTATGTTGAACCTGTCTTTCAGCTGCTTAGCGGAAGTCTCCATGCTTGCGCCTATGGCAATAGTGAACTCTGATTTCGACATCTCCTTAATTTCATCAATCTTCGTGCCTCCAAGAGACAAGGCCGACAGGCCCTGCCTGCTTCCGTCGAGCGCTGACAGGTCAGGCAAAATTATAGACCTTAAGCCGAACGACTCGATAATCTCCCTCAGTTCTGTGAAATCGGCAGGGGTGAGATGCGAGCCGACAATGACATTGATCTGCCTTTCTGTGAACTGTGAACTGTGAACTGTGAACGAATTTTCAGCAATATGCAAAAGCGCTTCCACTGCTTTTGCATACCCTATTTCCAATCCTCCTTCATAATCAGGCGTTGCAACATTGATAATTTGGCACCTTGAATCTTGAATTTTGAATTTTAAATTTTTAATTGCACTTGCCGCATCATCACCCTTTACTTCTGAGAGTCCTGATGTGAGAATGCCGATTAGCTCAGGATTGTTCTTTTCTATAAATCCCTTGACCGCTTCCGTTATATTTTCTTCGCTTCCCATAACCACATTCTCTGTAAAGAGCTTTGTGGATGCGAGCGCTATTGGCTCCCTGAAATGCTTTGTCAGAAGAACCTTTCCGAGAAATGTGCATCCCTGCGCGCCGTGAATAATAGGCAGAGCTTTATGTATCCCCTGAAATGCGATTGCTGCGCCGATGGACTGTGAGTGTTTGAGGGGATTGATGAGTACATCATTCCCTTGTCTGTCATTGCGAGCAAAGCGAAGCAATCCCTTATCTTTTGAGATTGCTTCAGCACTTCGTGCCTCGCAAAGACTCTGAGTATGACTGTTGACTGATTGCTGATTGCTATAAAACCTTATGCCGTTGCTTATCTGCTCCGCCAGATTTACCAGCCCGTCATATCCTGCGTACGCGGTATGCCTTTCCTGATTCACGTCAACAAACGGATATCCTTCCTTTATTGCAAGGTACTGGTTCCTTCCTCCCGCAACAAGTATATCTGCATTATTTTCTTTCAGAAGTCTGAGCAGATTTTTGGGTGTTACATCTTCAATAAGAGGCGCATCCTGCCCCAATATCTCCTTCATCTTCTCCTCATCCTCAAAGGTACTCTTCTTTGTTCCTACTGCCACTATCTCAATCCCTAAATCAAGGAGTGCAGAGATAAAAGACCAGCTCTTCACGCCTCCGGTATAAAGCACAGCCTTTTTGCCTCTTAAATGTTCGTAAGTCTTCAATCTTTCTTGAAGCCGCTTTTCTTCCTTTGCAATGATTGCTTCAATCTTTGAACTTTCAACTTTCAACTTTGAACTTATAACTTTTAATGCCTTCGACATCTCTGTCTTTCCAAAGAAAGAAACTTCAACATAAGGAATCCCATATTTTCTTTCCATCTCCCTTGCTATGTTTATCAATGCCCTGCTGCATACGACTACATTCAGCTTTGCCTTGTGAGCGTATGTTATCTCCTCAAAAGCAGCATCGCCTGTTATCCTCGAAAGAATCCGTATTCCTGCATCTTTTAGCACGGGCTCGACGAGCCATAAATCGCCTGCAATGTTGTATTCGCCTATAAGATTTATTAACCTCTCCTCACTATAGGGGGCTCTCCCAGATTTACGGGCGCAGTGAAGCGAAGCCGTAGAATCGGGACTGTCCCCTTCAGGCAGATCGCCGGTTCCTATCACATAGTCGAGCAATACCTCTCCTGCTATTCTGTTCCCTAAGTTTTTTGGCCCCACGAACCCCGGGGCATTAACAGGAATGACACGAATACCAAGTTCTGCTTCCGCTTTTTTGCAGACAGTCTCTATATCCTCTCCAATAAGTCCGCTTACACATGTGGCATAAACAAATATTGCCTTTGGCTTTACCGACTCATATGTTTGCAAGATCGCATTGTAAAGTTTCTCCTCAGAGCCATAGATAATGTCCATCTCGGTCATATCTGTTGTAAAACCAATCTTGTGAAGGCTGCCCTTTGACGACAGCGTGCCCCTTCCTTCCCATGAATTACCGCAGCACGCAATGGGGCCGTGGACAAGGTGTGCTGCATTGGCGATAGGCTGGAGGACTATCATAGCGCCGTCAAATGCGCATGATTCCCCGCCTCTGGAACGGCAAACTTTATGCTTGCTCTCCGTATCGCAACCGCTTTGCAGCAATTTATCAATGCTGGTTAACATTCTTTTTCACCTTTTTATTGCTGTCATTCTGGCTTGTCCAGAATCTTTCTTAATGATTCCATGTGCTTCGGAAGGATTCCCGACAAGCGGAAATGACGTAATATGAGTTTATTCATAATTCCCTATCACCGTATCACATCAAAACTCGTAGTATTCATAGTCTTTCTGTCCATTTCATCAAGAACAGTGTTCACAACCCAGTTAACGAGATTTATCACTCCCTGATAGCCGATTACCGGATACCTGTGCAGGTGATGCCTGTCAAAAAGCGGGAAGCCTATTCTGACAAGAGGCGTGCCGGTATCTCTCCAGAGGAACTTTGCATAAGAATTTCCGATTAATAAATCAACCGGCTCTGTGAACAGAAGAGACCTTAGATGCCACATATCCTTGCCTGCATAGACATGGGCATCTGCTCCGAATGGACTCTCGCTCAAAAGGGCATTCATATCCTCTTCAAACTTTTTATCTCCCATGGTACAGACGATATGCACCGGGATGCCGCCCATCTCCATAAGGAAGCTCACCAGCCCCATCAGCATATCAGGGTCTCCGACCAATGAGAACCTCTTTCCATGCACATAAGGGTGAGAATCTATCATTGCGTCCACAGCCCTGCCGCGCTCGTCCTCGATCTCCTGAGGCACGGGCTTGCCGGTAATTTTGCTTATCTCCTCAAAAAACTTATCGGTATTCTTTATGCCTATGGGTGTAAGAACAGCGGTCTTCTGATTCCATTCTTTCCCGATATATTCCATAGTCTTGAGCGTTGAATATTTCTGTAACGCAATAGTTGCCTCCGCATTTATGGAATCCATCGCATCCACAAGCGGAGTGCCTCCAGGATAAAGCTTATATTCCCCGGTATTCGGAGAATCGAAGATGTCGCTCACATCAGCAAGTATTGTGTGTTTGACGTCCATTATATCAAGCAGTCTTTTTAATTCCCTGTAGTTGCCGGTATAGGTGTCAAATCCGGGGATTATATTAATCTTTCCATTAGGCTCGCCTTTTTTCCCCGATGTGATTGACGAGAGTATCCCTTTCATCATGTTGTCATAGCCGGTTATATATGAGCCTACAAAACTCGGGGTGTGCGCAAACGGCACGGGCAAATCGTTCGGTATCAAGCCTTTTTCGCGCGCGGTCCTGATATATGAGTTAAGGTCGTCCCCTATTACCTCGGTCATACACGTTGTGCATACTGCGAGCATTTTGGGACTATAAAGCTTATATGCGTTCTCCATGCCTTCAAGCATGTTGTTGAGCCCTCCGAAGACAGCAGCGTCTTCAGTCATTGAAGTGGAGATAGCGGCAAAGGGCTCCTTGAAGTGCCTGTTGAGATGGCTCCTGAAATATGCAGCGCAGCCCTGTGCCCCCTGCACAAAGGGCATTGTGCCCTCAAAGCCCGACGAGCAGAATATTGCCCCCAGCGGCTGACAAGCTTTTGCAGGATTGATCTTGATGTTCTGCCTTTTGAAGTTAAGCTCTTTGTATTCTTCTGTCTTCGTCCATGCGGAAACCCTCTGTATTTCTTCGTCCGAAGGCCCGTTCTCGAACTCTTTTTTACGGGCAAACTGCTCGATATACTCCTGCTCCTGAAAGAGCTCACTATGGTCTTTTATTCTCATGGCTTTCATTTTTTCCTCCGTATCAAATTCCATGTCGGGCTGTTCACTGTCATATCCATATCTCTTGCAAAAACCGGGAATCCGTCAAAGCCGTGATAGGGTCCTGAATAATCCCATGAATGCATCTGCCTAAAGGGCACTCCCATCTTATGATAGGAATACTTTTCTTTAATGCCCGAACCTACCATATCGGGTTTAAGTCTCCTTGTGAACTCTTCCAGTTCATAAAGGGTGGCGTCGTCCATTATTACTGCGCCTTCCTTCATCTCAGGGTATGTCCTTTTGTAATCGTCGCTATGCCCAAACTCATACCCGGCAGCCACGACCTCCATCCCGATATCCTCATAGGCGCCGATTGTATGTCTCGGCCTCAAGCCGCCTACATAAAGCATCACCTTTTTTCCCTCAAGCCGCGGCTTGAACTCTTCGATAACCGCATCCATCTTCGGCTTGTATTTCTCTATTACCTTTTCGGCATTCTCCTTTATACTGTCATCGAAATATGATGCTATCTTTCTGATGCTCTGGTATATCTTTGTCGGGCCAAAAAAGTTGAACTCAACCCATGGAATCCCGTATGTCTCTTCCATATGCCTGCAGATATAGTTCATCGACCGGTAACAGTGGACAAGATTAAGTTTTGCCTTATTGGCAATACCCATCTCATTAATAGATGCATCGCCGGTCCACTGCGCGATGACCCGCAGGCCCATTTCTTCCAGCATCTTCCTCGAGGCCCAGGCGTCTCCGCCGATATTGTAATCTCCTATAAGCGCGACATCATAAGGAGTAGTTTTTTCAAGCTGGCCCTTGCCCAGAACATAATCCCTTATCGTGTCGTTTGCTATGTGATGTCCCAGGGATTGGCTGACACCTCTGAACCCTTCGCACCTGACCGGCACAATGGGAATATTGAATTCCTTTGCTACCCTTTTTGATACCGCTTCTATGTCGTCACCTATCAGACCTACAGGGCACTCAGAAAGAATACCCATGCCTTTTGCGAGGGGGAACAGTTCTTTCAGTTCATGCAGTGCTGAGTCCAGCCCCTTGTCCCCGCCGTAGACAATGTCCTTTTCCTGAAAATCTGTCGTTATGTGCATAGTGCCGAAGGTATCCACACCGGTTTGGCCGTTGTAATAGTTCCTTCTTGCCCACCAACTGTACTGGCCGCAGCCGACAGGTCCATGACTGATCGTTAACTGGTCTTTTACAGGACCCCAGACAACGCCTTTTGCTCCGGCATAGGCGCAACCTCTTACTGTCATGACCCCTGGCCGTGATTTGACATTCGACTTGACCTGGCAGGTGCTGCACTGGCCGGTCGGATCATTGGCTGCAAGATGCTTGGCCCTGTCCTTCTTTGATTTTTCGGGATAAGCCTCCAGTACTTCCTCTATCATCTTCTGGGTATCTTTAATTGCTGTGCTCATATTTCCTCCATTTTTAAACTCATTGGTCATTAGTCATTCCTGCGGAAGCAGGAATCCAGACCTATTTTAAGGAACTGGATTCCGTGTCAAGCACGGAATGACGAAAAAAACAAAAGCTGTATCTTTAACTATTCACTGTCGTTACGCTGCTGCTTCTTCGCTCTCCATTATCCCGAAATCCATAAGCAATTCTTCCAGTTCATCCATGGAAATGGGAGTAGGTATAACCAGATCCCTGTTGTCCGCAATCTTCTTTGCGAGCACCCTGTATTCCTCAGCCTGGGGGTGTTCCGGAGAGTATTCGATGACTGTCATCCTCCTCAACTCGGCCCTCTGCACCTGGTTGTCCCTCGGCACAAAATGTATCAGCTGTGTCCCAAGTTTTTTTGCAAGCTCTGAAATTAATTCGTATTCCTTGTCTGTCTTTCGGCTGTTGCATATAAGCCCGCCGAGTCTTACGCCCCCGCTTTGCGCATATTTGAGGATGCCTCGCGAGATATTATTTGCGGCATACATGGCCATCATCTCACCGGAGGTCACTATATAAATTTCCTTTGCCTTGCCCTCTCTCATCGGCATGGCAAAGCCGCCGCAGACAACATCGCCAAGGACATCGTAAAAGACAAAGTCTGTGTCCGCGTCATAAGCCCCGTTTTCTTCAAGAAAGTTTATGGCGGTTATAACGCCGCGGCCCGCGCATCCGACTCCCGGCTCAGGGCCTCCTGACTCAGCGCACCTGATGCCGTTAAAGCCGGTCAGAAGCACCTCACTAACTTCAAGGTCCTCTACCGTGCCGCGTTCTCTTGCAAGATCCATTACGGTTGTCTGTGCCTTTGCGTGGAGAATAAGCCTCGTCGCATCAGCCTTGGGGTCGCATCCCACTATCATGCATTTGTACCCGGCCTGTGAAAGTCCCGCCACGGTATTCTGTGTTGTAGTAGATTTGCCGATGCCGCCCTTGCCGTATACTGCTATCTGTCTCATAAAATCCTCCTGTTCAATTTTTTATTTCATCAAAACTATTAGAGCAATATATATGCCAGAAAGAAAAACAAGGAATAACAAGGGGTTGGGTAATTATCAGAAAATAGTTAGTGAACAAAATTGTTATGAATGAAACAATTTTGTATTAATATTGAAAACTTTAAGCGATGGAAATGACGGGCTAATCTCTTTCAGAAAAAATTAAGGCTGAATATTATACTTCTTAATCTTATAGCCTATCTGCCGCGGGGTAATACCGAGCAGTCTTGCTGCCTTTGCCTGCATCCCTCCTGTCTTTTTAATTGCATCCAATATCTTAGTCTTTTCTATATCTACTATTGTTGAGGGAAGAGCATCCTTTATCTGAGATGCATATTTTGCCTTAAGGGTGTGGTCTCTGATATTGAAAGGCAGGTCAGACGGAGTTATAACTTTTCCGCGTGACATAACCACCAGTCTTTCTATTGTATTCTCAAGCTCTCTTACATTGCCGGGCCAGTCATAATTTATAAGGGTATTTAAAGCATCAGATGCGATGGAGACAGACTTCTGATTTTCCTCGTTATATTTTTTCAAAAAGTATTCCGAAAGCAGAGGGAGGTCCTCAATCTTTTCTCTTAACGGAGGCAGGAATACAGGAACAACGTTCAGCCTGTAATAGAGGTCTTCCCTGAACTTTCCTTCAGAAACGAGATACTCAAGATTCCTGCTTGTCGCAGCAATAAGCCTCACATCAACCTTTGTTGTTTTTTCGCCGCCTACCCTTTCAAATTCCTTTTCCTGTAAAACCCTGAGTATTTTCGGCTGGAGCGCTAAAGGAAGGTCGCCTATCTCATCAAGGAATATTGTACCGCCGTCAGCAAGTTCAAACCTGCCTTTTCTCATTGCCATTGCGCCGGTAAATGCGCCCTTTTCATGGCCAAAGAGTTCTGATTCAAGGAGCCCTTCGGGAATAGATGCACAGTTGAATTTTATAAACGGCCCCTTTGCCCTCGGGCTCATATAATGTATTGCCTTTGCAATAAGTTCCTTGCCTGTTCCGCTTTCCCCGCGTAAAAGCACATTTGCCCTTGAAGGAGCCACGCTGTGAACAGCCCCAAAGACCTCCTGCATCCTGTCTGACTGTCCTATGATGTTTTCCAGTCTGTATTTGCCTTTAAGCTGCTGCCTGAGATTTTCTTTTTCCTCAAGAAATGCCTCTCTCTCTTTTTCAATCTCCATGTGAAGCTTTACGGTCTGGGCAACCAGCGATGCTATAATCTTCAACAGCCTTAGGTCTTCCTCGAACGATATGACTTTGGAGCCAAAAAGCCTGTCAACGCTCAGCACGCCAAGCGTTTCATTCTTAAATTTTATCGGCACACATAAGAACGCAATATTTTCCTTCTTAATAATTTCCCTTGCTCCGGTCTTATTCAGGAATAAAGGCTCATCGCCAATGCTTGGAATCACTATGGGAGAGCCGAGTTTTGCAACTCTTCCAATGATACCTTCGCCCAGCCTGTATCTGCCCTTTTTTATTTCCTCCTCTGTCATTCCGTGAGCAGCAACAATAGACACCTCGCTGTTGCTTCTGAGCGCAACAGTCCCTCTTTTCATATCCAGATATTCTGACAGCACCCTCATCACGCCTCTGAGGTTTGATTTCAGATTGAGCGAAGAACCGAGAAGCTTGCTTATCTCGTAAAGCGCAGTGATTTCCAGCGCCTTATTGTAATCGCGTTTCATAAGATAAGTTTAATAAGATATGACAAAAATGTAAAGTTAAATGACTTTTTTGTAGATTATGTTTTAAGGTCAGGAAGCGCAAACAGAATTACTGCTCTCTCAGCATTTCTTCTTAGGAGCCCCCGGCTCCTTGGGAACACCTCAGGTGGAAATGCCTAAGCGTGGGAATACTACAACCTGAAGAATTATCCACACAACCAGAATGCCTATTGCTAAAAGCAGATCGCTCATTTTCTATTTGCCTCCGGGCTGCGATGGTGTTTGAAGAGGCTGCTGCTCCGAGGGCTGGGGCTGTTGAACACCTCCGCCCGGAATAGGGCCCTGTGATGCCGGAATATCAGTTTTTTCCTTAACCGGCGCTGTCTTTTTTACAACCGAACCGCTCTTTGTTGAGACAATTGCGAGGGATAAAGAAGTAACCATAAAAACAACCGCAGCAATTGTGGTAAGTTTGCTGAAAAAAGTAGCCGCACCGCTGCTGCCAAAAAGGGTTTGGCTTGAACCGCCAAAGGCTGCGCCGAGTTCCGCTCCTTTACCGCTCTGTATAAGAACAATAAAAATCAAGAATAAAGCCACAATAATATGAATTACCAAAAGGAATGTTATCATCTTGCCTCCGCCTTAAATTTCACTATCTTTATAAAACTCTCCGCTTTCTGGCTTGCTCCGCCTACAAGCGCCCCATCCACATCTTCACAAGCCATAAGAGAATCTACATTCTCAGGGGTTACGCTTCCTCCGTATATTATACGATTTTCATCAGCCTTATTTCCATACAAAACTCTTAACCTGTCTCTTATGTAAGCATGCGCCTCCTGAGCCTGCGAAGGCGCAGCAGTCCTCCCTGTGCCTATTGCCCATACAGGTTCATAAGCTACAACGATATTATCTCCGGCTATATTTTCAAGCCCCTTTTCTATTTCCCTTTCCAGCACATCGAATGTCTTTCCTGATTCTCTCTCCGCGAGTGATTCTCCTATGCAGAAAACAACTCCAAGCCCGTTGTTTCTTGCCGCTTTAACCTTTTTATTAATCACCTCATCGGTCTCATTAAAATACTGTCTTCGTTCCGAATGCCCGATGATAACATGCGAACATCCGCAGTCCAAAATCATAGCAGGTGATATTTCACCGGTAAATGCGCCCTTTTCTTCATAAAAAACATCCTGCGCTGCGATTTTTATGTTCGTATCTTTAATGCTCTCTGCGGCGGCATAAAGGGAGGTAAACGGCGGGGCTACTACAATATCCACACCCGTTGCATCCTCTGCCAAAGATACTAATTCCTTCAAGAATTCCCTTGTCTCAGGAACGGTCTTGTTCATTTTCCAGTTGGCTGTAATGAATGGTCTGCGCAAGGTTCTCTTATCTTTCTTACTGCTCAGGAATTTATTGCTGTAATGCTTATGATGAGTGAGTCTTTTACTTTATTTATATCAAATGTAAATTGCTTTCCCATGGTCTCAATCCTTATATTCAGCGCGCCTCCTGCTGTTTTGTCCTCTTCTATATGAATCTCCTTAATAAATGCAGATTTAAATTTCCAGACGTTTTTTGTTTTGTTCACCGCAGGTTTCAGGCTTAGAATTATCCATTCTTTCCCGTCTATGGATTCTGTCCTGTTTTTGTATTCAAGATTCCCCTTGGGAGCATTCATATTCATTATTATCATTGCCTTGTTTTTTGCCTCTATAAGTGAAACCTTGCTTATCTCAAAAGATCTTTCCGCTGTCTTCTTGTTTTTTACAGAGTCCTTCTTCTCTGCAGTCTTTGCAGCAGTTTCCCCTTCTTCTTTTGCGACAGTTATCTGTTTGCTCTTTTTCTCGCGTTTCTCTACAGACTTGGCTGAGGGTTTTCCTTCAACTGCAGCAGGTTTCTCCACCTTAGGTTTTTCTATTGCCTTGGGCTTTGGAGCAGCAGATTTCTCTGGGGATTTACCCGCCGCAGGAACGCTGACTTCTTTTTTCTGTTCCTTGACGGTTATTTTCCTCTCTTCTTTTCTGGGGGACATTGAAGCTGAAATTGCAAAGGATTCGGCTTTATCATATACAGCATCAACAGCTGCAACACCATTAACAAATTCCGATGCATGAACCCTCTTCGGAGACAACACACCCGTCCCTGTGGCATTCAGATAAACATCATTGCCGACAAGATTGTAATTCCTCACACTGTTTTTAAATCTGTCGTATACCTCTATTTTTATCCTGAACCTCTGGCCTGCAACCGCAGAATCAGGGGTAACAACCACAAAGCTCTCCGGAGCAGCAGGATTTATTCTTACTGCAGTGCTTTTGCCCTGCTGGCTCATACTGCTCTCGGATACAACTATGCTTATTTCCTCAGCTTTTTCATACCTCAGCTTTACAACTGCCTGCCCGCTTTTAAACTCTGACTGCCCTATAAAAGAAGGGGATACTTTTGCCTGTCCCGTAGAGCTGAAGTTCACGCCCCTGCCGGAAGATGAATAATTGTCTATGGGGTTATCAAATGCATCAAATGCACTTATGGTTACTTCAAACGGCTCTCCTGCAACTGCTTCTTTTGGCGCATACACTTTAAAATGGCTTAGCCCTGCAGACATAACTTTTAAGGCAGCGCTTATGCCTTTGCTGCCTGTGGCTGTGTCATGAACTTCAATCGCGGATTCACCTGTTTTTTCAGCCATAAGCGTAGCAATGCTTGCACCATTTCTAAATACCATATCTGCGCTTACAATCTTTAAGCCGGCTGTGCCTGCAAGCGCGAGCTTTATATTTTTGGTCTCTATGTCGGTATCGGCAACAGGATTATTGTATGCATCTCTTGCAATAACCTTTATGTCAAATTTATTCCCTGCCGCAACAGAAGGCGGAGACTGAATAAAAAAGTGGTCGAGCTTATTGGGCAGGATTGTTATTTCTCTTGTCACAACAGGCACCGTTCCTCCGGCCTCAAAAATAGACAGCATAACCGCTTCCGCCTTATTCCCTGTTATAGTAATGCCGGCGCTGCCCCCCATGAATGACGCAGCCTTTAAGATTGAGGGCTGCGCCTGAGCAGAACCTGAAACTGAAACCTTAAACTCCTTGCCTGTCTCTGCAAAATTCGTAATCAGGTTGTCATGCATGTCGTATGCCTGCAGCTTAACTATAACTCCTTCGCCTGCCCTGACTTTTTCCGGCAATTGCACCGCAAAGTGGTCAAAACCTCCGGGCTTCACTATGATATTTCCGCTATGCGATACGTTTGATGCGGCAAATACGAATAAAACGGCAACCATAGATGACAACAAACTTTTCGGACTAAAAATATTTTTCATTCTTCTTCTCCTATCAGAATAGGACTTTTTTTCACGTATGTATGAATACCATATTTCACAATATTATGTCAAAGGAAAATCACAGGCTTCCGGCATTTTTCTCGTCCGTGATTTTTTCTTGACAACAATTCTGCTACATGCTATAAAAGTTTACCCTGTTTTTCAGGCAAAATATTTTCTCGTAACGAGAAAAGGAGGATTTAAGCAGTATGCCGTTTGAAGGAAAAGTAAAATGGTTCAACGAGACAAAAGGTTACGGGTTTATCCAGCAGGACAATGGCACGGATGTGTTTGTGCATTATTCGTCTATCGCAAACGACGGATTTAAGACTCTTGCCGAGGGTCAGAGGGTTCAGTTTGATATTGTAGAAGGCGAGCGAGGTCCAAAAGCTGCAAACGTAGTAAAATTACAATAGAATTGCATAGTAAGGAAATTTCAGTCATCAAAGGGGTCTGTCTATCCTTAGCCCCTTTCTTTACTTAATCTATATTGAATTTCTAAAGGGAAAGAAATGAGAAAAAAAGTATCCGTAATCGGGGCAGGAAATGTAGGCGCATCTGCAGCGCAGCTGGTTGCTCAGGCAGCGCTCGCCGATGTGGTCCTTTTTGATATTGCAGACGGAATTCCTCAGGGAAAGGCTCTTGATATTGCAGAAGCATGTCCCATCTGGAATTCTTCTGTTTCAGTGAAGGGGACTAACAGTTATGCCGACACTAAAAACTCCGACATTGTAGTGATTACTGCCGGATTTCCAAGAAAACCCAACATGTCGCGCGATGACCTTCTCCATGCGAATGCTGATGTTGTTAAGGCAGTGTCAGGCGCAGTTGCAAAAACTTCTCCAAACGCTATCGTTATTGTCGTAACAAATCCGATGGATATAATGGCTCAGCTTGCATGGAAAACTACTGAGTTTTCATGCAAACGGGTGATAGGAATGGGCGGGATACTCGATGCAGCCAGATTGAGGACCTTTCTTTCATGGGAACTTAATGTATCACCGGAAGATATAGAAACCATTGTGCTTGGAGGGCACGGAGACCAGATGGTTCCGCTCCCGAGGTTCACCACCGTAAAGGGCATAGCAATAACAGAATTTCTGAAAAAAAAGACAATGGATTCGCTGGTGCACCGGACACGGAACGGAGGAGCCGAAATAGTAAGCCTGCTTAAATCCGGAAGCGCATACTATGCGCCTGCCGCCGCAGTCGTCCAGATGATCAAATCAATTTTACTCGATGAAAAGCGCATGTTTCCCTGCGCGGCGTACCTGACTGGAGAATACGGGATGAAAGATGTGTATCTTGGCGTGCCTGTTATTCTCGGCAGAGAGGGCGTTGAGAGAGTAGTTGAGATAAAGCTTACAAAGGAAGAAAGAGCACAGTTCAGAGAATCATGCTCTGCCGTAAAAAAACTGCTCAAGAAACTTTCGATTTAATTCTTGGAGAATAAAGGAAGGAACCGCTATATGCGCACAGAAGAAATAGAACAAACGCTTGTATTGATCAAACCGGATGCCCTTAAAAATTCATTGACAGGATATGTGCTTTCCCAGCTTTCAGAGTTTCATACCGGTTTACGCTTTGCCGGAGCAAAAATAGTGCATGTGAGCAGGATGCTTGCAGAAGAACACTATGCCGAACATCGGGGTAAGGTGTTTTATCCTTCACTGATTGAATATATCATGGGATTGCTTCATTATCCTGATGAACCCGACAGGCGCAGAGTAATAGCCCTTGTTTATCAGGGCCGGGATGCAGTGAAAAAGATGCGGGAAATCTGCGGGCCTACCAATCCTCACGTTGCCCGCGAGACAAAACCGGGATGCATTCGCGCATTGGGCACAGTTGTTCCTCTGAAAGATGCCGCCGGAAACGAGATCGGCGAGAGGATGGACAATCTCATCCATGCTTCGGCTACTGATAACGAGGCAGAACGGGAAATCAAACTCTGGTTCAGTCCCGGCGACTTTCCTCCATTCATGTGCTCGTATCCTACAGAGATAAACGCAGAAGACCATTATTATTTCAAGAACGGCAATCTCTATATTACTCATGAGCCGGGCAGCGTGTGCCTGATTGCTCCCGGCGATGTTGTCTGGAAATCTGATTTTGATGCGCTGCGCTTACTGAGCAAGGGTTTGCCTGCTGCCTCTTCTCTTGAAGCAGTGGCCGCTAAATATCTTATGAATTATGCTGTGGAGAGTTGAAAGGTTTATTGACTTTAATCAGGCGGAAAAAGTATTATTTAAATAAGTAGTATAGAACTTCGCAGAGGAGATTTATTTAATGTTTGAGAAGTTCACAGAGCGCGGCAGAAAAGTAATAATCTACGCCAGGGAAGAGGCTGAAAAGCGCCAGAACGATTACCTTGGGACAGAGCATCTCCTGCTCGCTCTTCTGAGAGAAGAAGAAGGGATAAGCGCCGCAATAATCAAAAAGATGGGCATCTCAACAGAAGAGGTGCGCATGGAAGTAGAGCGGAAACTCCCCTACGGCACAAATGTGCTTACATTCGGCGACATACCGTTTACCCCGCGTGCAAAAAAAGTCCTTGAACTTGCAGTAGAAGAAGCAAGGCTTATCGGCCACAGTTATATAGGAAGCGAGCATCTTCTGCTCGGCATTCTGCGCGAAGATGAAGGTATAGCGGGCAGAACACTGCGAAACTTCGGAGCAAACCTTCTGGCTGCAAGGCAGCTTGCAATAAATTTCTCGATGAGGCCCCAGACACATACTGTAAGAGAAAGACGGAGCGCAACACCTGCCCTTGATGAGTTCGGAAGAGACCTGACACAGATGGCAAAAGAAGGCAAACTTGACCCTGTCATCGGCAGAGAGGATGAGATTGAGCGCGTGCTCCAGATACTCGGCAGGCGGATAAAAAATAATCCTGTGATAATCGGTGAGCCTGGCGTAGGCAAAACAGCGATTGTTGAAAGCCTTGCGCAGAAAATCGTACTGGGCGATGTTCCGGAAAGTCTTCTTGGCAAACGGATTGTGTCCCTGGACCTCGGCGCTCTTATAGCAGGGACTAAATACAGGGGACAGTTTGAAGAAAGGCTGAAGGTTGTGATGAAGGAAATCACTCATACAGACAATGTGATTCTCTTCGTTGATGAACTCCATACATTAATAGGCGCAGGCGCCGCTGAGGGCTCTGTGGATGCGTCAAGCATGCTTAAACCTGCCCTGTCCAGAGGCGAGATTAAATGCATCGGCGCAACAACTCCTGACGAATACAGAAAATATGTGGAAAAAGACGGCGCGCTGGAGAGAAGATTCCAGCCGATCAATGTTGAATCTCCTTCGGTAGATGCAACAATAGATATCCTGACAGGGTTAAGAAGCAGATACGAATCGCATCACAGAGTAAAAATCAGCGACGCTGCCATAACAGCGGCTTCAAAGCTGTCCGACCGGTATATATCTGACAGGAATCTGCCAGACAAGGCAATTGACGTTATTGATGAAACAGGCGCAAGAGTCAACCTCAAAAGATATACGCCTCCCGGAGAGATAAAAGAACTCGAACACGATATAGCAAGGCTGACAAGAGAAAAAAATCTTTATGTAAAGCTTCACGACATTGAGAAGGCCGCATCCATACGAAACGAGGAAGAAAAGCTTAAAAAACTTCACGACCAAATATTGAAACAGTGGAAGGACAACCTGAATAAAGAAATCCCGGTCATATCAGAAGATGATGTGACCTACACAGTTGCAAAGATGACAGGCATCCCGCTCTTAAGGCTCGAAGAAAAAGAATCCGAAAAACTCCTGAGAATGGAAGAAGTTATTCATGAACGGATAATCTCTCAGGATGAGGCAATAAAAGCTATATCAAGGGCAATCAGAAGGTCAAGAGCAGGACTGAAGAGCAAGAAGAAACCTATAGGTTCATTCTTCTTCCTCGGCCCAACAGGCGTTGGAAAGACTGAACTTGCAAAAGCACTTGCAGAGTTCCTCTTCAATGACGAAAATGCCCTTATTAAAATTGACATGTCAGAATACATGGAGAGGTTCAATGTCTCCAAACTGACAGGCGCGCCTCCGGGCTATGTAGGCTATGAAGAGGGAGGACAGCTTACAGAAAAAATACGAAAGCGTCCCTACTCTGTCATTCTCTTTGATGAGATAGAAAAAGCACATCCCGACACATTTAATATACTGCTGCAGGTGCTTGATGAAGGAGTGCTTACAGACAGTTTCGGCAGAAAGGTTAACTTTAAAAACGCGGTAATAATCATGACCTCAAATATAGGCGCAAGGATTATTGAAAAAGCAACTCCTATGGGCTTCCAGAGAACCAGGTCAGACGATGTCTATCAGAAGATAAAGGATAATGTGCTCGTTGAGCTCAAAAAAGCATTTAATCCTGAATTCCTTAACCGTGTTGATGAGATAGTAGTGTTTCATCCTCTTGAAAAAGAACAGCTGTTCTCGATTATCGACCGGCTTATAAACGAGACCAATAAGCAACTGATCGAACAGGATATTGTTGTAGAAATAGACCACGCCGTTAAAGAGTGGCTTGTAAAAAACTACTATCAGCCAAACTACGGCGCAAGGCCCATGAGAAGAGCCGTGCAGAAAGAAATCGAGGATCCGCTGTCTGAAGAACTGCTCAAAGGCAGATTCAAAGACACCCACAAAATAAAAGTTGTGCTTGAGGCCGGGATACCGGTCTTTCTTGAAGCCGAAGAGGCTCAGATACTTTCCGGAGTAAATTGACTTCACGAAGTTCCTTAAAAATTACCAATAAGGAGTTCACTGCTGATTGAAAGCTAAATCTTTAATACTCGTATCTCTCTTTCTTATCGGAGTTTTTTTAATAACCTACAGCTTGACCCGTCACGATATGAAGGAAAAAGCAATGCTTGAAAGCTTATACGCGCCTGAATTTGAGCTTGAGGATGCCGCAAGCGGAAAAAGAATGCTGTCCTCAGAACTCAGGGGCAAGGTTTTATTTATTAATTTCTGGGCGTCGTGGTGCAGCCCGTGCCGGGAAGAAATGCCGTCAATCGCTAAGCTCTCCAAACATTTTTCAGACAATCAGGATTTTATTCTGCTGCCTGTCCTCTACAGGGACAGCCCGCAGGATGCCATGAATTATTTGAAAGAGAGCGGATTCAATCTGCCGATACTGATTGATAAAACCGGAAAAGCTGCCAGAGCTTATGGATTAAGAGGAATTCCTGAAACATACATCGTGGATAAAAAAGGCATCATCAGAAAAAAAGTCATCGGTCCTTATGGGTGGGATTCTCCGGATGTTCTGACATTTATCTCAGGCCTGCTCAAAGAATAACTTTCACTGAACTATGGGTACCCCAGCAAATCCTAAACCTGCACTTCTATTCACAGGGATTCTCTACTCTGATGAATCTTACTTATCCAAGGCAAAAGAATCTCTGTTAAGCGCCTTCGGAGCCGCACTTCTGGAAACACCGCCGGTAAGCTGGGATTATTCAGAATACTACAAAGAGGAAATCGGCTCGCCGATAATGAGAACCTTTATTTTTTTTAAAGACCTCATAAACCGTGCTGAGATTGCTGACATTAAACTCAGGACAAACGACATTGAGACATTGCTTTCAACAGACGGTAAAAGAAACGTCAACCTTGACCCCGGATACCTCACACTCGCAAATGTCATCCTTGCAACCACTAAGGGCTATTCACACAGGATTTACCTCGGCAAAGGCATCTACGGAGAGGTCTCTCTGCTGTATAGAGAAAAAGACAAGACCTTTGTGCCAAACATCTTTACATATTCAGACTATCAGGATAAAAAATGTATTGAGATGTTTATTAAAGCAAGAGAGTTTTTGAAACTAAAGAAATAGATTCACCTATAAAACCACAAGGTTATCCCTGTGAATTACCTCGTCGGAATATCTGTATCCCAGCGCCTTTTCCACATCAGACGTCTTTCTGCCTTTTATCTTTTCTATCTCTGCTGAGGAATAGTTCGTAATTCCCTTTGCAATCTTTTTCCTGTCCGAATCAATGCAATATACGGCATCGCCTATCTCAAAAACACCCGTAACCGCAGTAATCCCTGAAGGCAGGAGGCTCTTGCCTCCGTGCAGCAATGCCTTAACAGCTCCTTCATCTATATGCAGGCTGCCCTTTGCGCGGCTTCCATAGACTATCCAGCCCTTACGCGAAGATAGCCTCTCCCTTACAGGCCTGAATTCAGTTCCGTGATGATTGCCTTTTAAGAGAGACACTATCAATCCGCTCTTTTTGCCGCTTATTATATTTACAGTGATTCCATTGTTTACAGTCCTCTTTGCCGCAAGGATTTTTGAATACATTCCTCCTGTGCTGACAGCGCTCCCCGCGCCACCTGCCATTGCCTCAATCTCTGCCGTAATCTCATCAACTGTTTTTATGAGGACTGATTTATGGCTTTTCTTGGGGTCAGCGGAAAAAAGTCCCTCCACATCAGAAAGAATTATCAGCCTTTCAGCGTCAACAAGCCCTGTGACAAGCGAGGCAAGGTTGTCATTGTCGCCGAATTTTATTTCATCAGTTGCAACTGTATCGTTCTCATTGATTATCGGGATAATGCCGTATGAAAGCAGTGTATCAAGCGTGTTCTTGGAATTGATGTATCTCTTCCTGTCGGTAAAATCATCCCGCGTGAGCAGAACCTGCGCAACTTTTTTGCCGAATTCTCCAAAGCTCTTCTCATAAGCCCACATCAGACTGCTCTGGCCTACGGCAGCCGCAGCCTGTTTAAGCTGTATATCTTTCGGTTTCTCCTTCAGCCCGAGCTTTCTCATGCCTGCGGCAACAGCGCCTGAAGAGACAACGACAACCTCACAGCCCATGTCCTGAGCATCCCTGATATCAGACGCAATAGCCGTAATGCGCCTTGTATCAAGCCCCTCTTTCTCATCAGCAACTATGTTGCTGCCCACTTTTACAACAATCCTTTTCATAGTTTTATCCTTGCAGAATTATACATCACCGCCGGTCTTACTGTCATCAGTTTTTATTGGTTATTAAGACAAGTGAGGATTGGCGAGTGGACTATCAATAACAACAAAATCATTGACGCAGTTTCACCGCATCCAACTGAACTAATAGGCTTCTTTATTTTTATTTAATAGTCGCTGACCCTATTTATGCTACTTGCGGTTTCTTTTTTTCACCTCTGCTTTGATAATGGCCCTCAGTTCAGAGATATATGTCTGCGTAGCCTTCTCAACCGTTACATTGTTTTTCTCCATAAAAAAAATAGCCCACTGCTGCATGGCAATCTTAGCCGCCTCTGCATCCTTCTGGCCTATCGGCGATCTATAAAATGCAAGAATATTATCCAATTCATCTTCCGTAACATGCAGGCCGTAATAAACGCTCCACGCATTCACTGCCTCTTCAGTCGTCCACACTGGTTTTGCCGCATTAAGGAATTTCTGATACGCATTATCCAAAGCAACAAGTGTCGCTTTCTTTAAACCGGGGAATTGGGTCTTGGCCTCCTGCAGCATCTTGGGAGCAATTAATTTGACCTGCTCATGGCTGTAGGACCTCTGCTGTTCGATTATTTCATGCAGGCCCTGAATCTTCGCAAGTTCCTTAAGTTTGGCTGCCTTTGACGCCTCATCCGCAAACGCATACGATGCTGTCAGGAGCAGCAAAATAACAGCAAATCTAAAAACAATCATTTTACAATCCTCCTTCTTGAGCTGCAACAACATCAAAGGGTATTCAGAAACGCAACGATATTCTCCACATCTTCATCAAGGAGATATGAAAACGACGGCATGTCTTTATTCAGTTTCTCAATATCATATTTTTTCCGCTCCTGCCGAATATTTCAAACATGGTGAACACTGCAATCAGAACTGAGACCAGCATACCAATACCGAGCAGAGATTTGAAAAAGAATGAAGACATAAAATACCTCCTGAATAATAAAAAATGGGAGGGTATATCACCCCCCCATTTAAATGGTTCTACTTGTAACCTGGAGCCTTCGGGACTGCCTTACCTTTCAGAGACTTTATATAGGCAACCATATCCTTCATCTGTTCAGATTTAACATCAATAGCCTTGCCTTCATTTGCATTTATAATGCAGAAATTAACAGCCTCTTCGAGGCTCTTCTGCGTTTTGCCCATTATTTTGAACTCTTTCTTGTCAGCCGCTTTTTCCAACCCTTTGCCGTTAGGGTGGCAGTCATTACATGCCTTCTTGCCGCCAAATGCCTTTTGGTCATTGAATAACGTTTTCCCTCTTTCTTCGGGCAGATCTTTTTTAGCAAAGGCAACTGAGAATGTTAACCCGAGAATTATAAGAAGCAGCAGAGATACTTTCATAATTTTCATCCGTATCACCTCCTCTCTATCCATAATTGTATAGAAGGAAAGGCACTTTCGCAATAACTAAGTTTGCTTCTAAAGCCTTCCTTTTACCAGATTATCAACAACAGAAGGGTCCGCAAGCGTTGAAGTATCGCCAAGGTCTTCTATCTGCCCATGCGCGATTTTTCTCAGAATCCTTCTCATAATCTTTCCGCTTCTTGTCTTTGGCAGGCCCGGGGCAAATTGTAATTTATCAGGGGTTGCGATCGGGCCTATGACTGTCCTTACGTGGCCGATGAGTATCTTCTTAAGCTCATCAGAGGGCTGTCTGCCGTCTTTTAATGTAACATAAGCATATATACCCTCTCCCTTTATCTCATGAGGAAAACCAACAACCGCAGCTTCTGCAACCGCCTCGTGGCTTACGAGCGCTGACTCAACCTCTGCTGTTCCAAGCCTGTGACCGGAGATGTTTATAACATCATCTATTCTTCCCATCAGCCAGTAATCTCCAGCCTCATCAACCCTCGCTCCGTCTCCGGTTAAATACTTGCCTTTAAAGCGGGAAAAGTATACCTCTTTAATCCTTTTGTTTTCAGAGTCTCCGTAAGTGCCTCTTATCATTCCGGGCCATGGCTTTTCAATTACAAGGTAACCGCCTTCATTCACACCTGCAGGTGAGCCGTCCTCTTTTAAGACTTTCGGAACAACACCAGGAAACGGCCTGTTTGCAGAGCCGGGCTTCAATGTCATTGCCCCGGGCAGTGGCGATATGAGAATGCCGCCTGTCTCTGTCTGCCACCAGGTATCAACAATAGGGAGTTTTTCTTTACCTATATTAGTGTAATACCACATCCATGCTTCAGGATTTATCGGCTCTCCGACTGAACCGAGAAGCCTCAAGGATGAAAGGTCATGATTTTTCACCCAGCTTTCGCCTTCTTTCATCAAGGCCCTTATCGCAGTCGGCGCAGTATAAAAGATATTGACCTTATGTTTGTCAACTATATCCCAGAACCTGCCGGGATTCGGATACGTCGGAATCCCCTCAAACATTAGGCTTGTGGCGCCGCTGCTCAACGGGCCATAGATAATATAGCTGTGCCCTGTGACCCATCCGATGTCCGCTGTGCAGAAGTGAATATCTTCGTCGTGATAATCAAATATCCACCTGAAAGTCAGGTTTGTGAAAAGCATATATCCGGCTGTTGTATGAAGAACGCCTTTGGGCTTTCCTGTTGAGCCGGATGTGTAAAGGATAAAAAGCGGGTCTTCCGAATCCATTTTCTCAGGCTCGCAATATTTGGCAACGTCAGCGGCATTAATTTCATCATGCCACCAGAGGTCTCTTTTAGGCTCCATATCAACATTGCCGTCTGTCCTTCTTACCACTATCATCTTTTCAACCGTAGGGCATTCATGCAGAGCCTCGTCGGCATTTGCCTTCAGAGGAACGAATCTTCCGCCCCTCGCGCCCTTGTCCGATGTAATAACAATTTTTGATTTGCAGTCCTGAATCCTGTTTCTTAAAGCTTGAGCGCTGAATCCGCCGAATACAATGCTGTGGATTGCTCCGATTCTCGCGCACGCAAGCATGGAAATCGCAAGTTCCGGAATCATCGGAAGATAGATGGTAATCCTGTCGCCTTTCTTCACTCCATGTTTTTTCAGGACATTTGCAAACCTGTTCACCTCGTAATAAAGCTGCTGATATGTGTATGTTTTATAGCTTCCGTCATCCGCTTCCCATATTATTGCCGCCTTGTTCCTCGTCGGGGTATTTACAAATCTGTCCAGGCAGTTATACGATGCGTTCAGGCTGCCGCCCTGAAACCACTTTATCTCAGGTTTTTCAAAATTATATTCAAGAACCTTATCCCACTTTTTATACCATGAAAGATTTTTTTCGGCCATCTCACCCCAGAACCCGTCAGGGTCTTCCACCGACCGCTTATAGAGTTTTTCATATTCTTCCATGCTCTTTATATGCGCTTTTTTGCTGAACTCTTTTGGCGGCGGAAAGGTCCTGTTCTCTGCCATCAAAACTTCAATGCCTTTTGTGCCTGACATAGAGCCTCCCATTTAGCATGAACCCTTACATTTACATGTCGCGGCAGATTTCTTTGCTGCCTTTCTTATCTTCATAAAATCACCTTCCTTCCCTTTTCAGAGCAAATATTCGGCGAGATTAATCCTGTATTTATTAGGGTCCATTGTCTTAACAATAGTTCTCAGGAATTTTCCGTCAGGGGCTTTTTCCGTGAGATCAACAATATATCTATCTGCCTTTTCTCCTTTGCTGCTGATGACAACCAGAACCTTGGGCCTGTCTAAAAAAACAGTATCGCTCTGATAGACGAGTCCCAGTTCTCTGGTATCAAGCATAACGAGAGTCCCTACAGGAAATACACCTATCATATTAATAAAAAACTTAAAGAGAATCGGATCAAGCTGCGTCCCTGCCCTCTCCATCATAATGCTCAACGCCCTGTCAGGAGGCATCGGGATTCTTGAATAAACCCGCGCTGATGTCATTGCATCATACTGGTCGGCAAGACTTATAATCTTTGAATAGAAATCCAATTCGAATGGTTCTCTCGTTTTAGGGTACCCTGAAAAATCATGGTACATATGATGCTCAAATGCGACAATAGCCGCCCTTGCTACTGTAGCATCAATACCCCTCATTTTGAGTATAGCCCTCACGCCCCAGAATGGATGTTTTTGCATCATGTGCCATTCATCATCGGTAAAACTGGTCGGTTTATTCAACACCTCGCTGGGTATTTCTATCTTGCCTATATCATGAAACAGCGCAACAAGGCCCAGTTCTGTCAGAGCCCTCTTGCTCAGGCCGAGTCTCTGCGCAAGCGCTACAGCGAGTATGCTTACATTAACCGAATGGTGATATGTATACTCATCATAATCTTTAATGGTAGTCATGCCCAGGAGCAGTTGCTCTTCTTCAAGTATCAGGTCTACCATGGACTCTACTACTCTCTTTGCCTTTTTTATGTTTACCTTTTCACCTGACTTGATCTTGCTTACAACGCCTCTGGTATATGAAACAGCGTTAAAATATGATTTTTTTACCATTTTCCGGACATCAGAACTGCCCTCAGTTTTTTCCTCATCTCGTATCTTCCTTAGCCTGCCGACTCCTAAACTGCCGCCATCCGCCATCTCTTCTGCAAGCGCCTCAAAAGACTCCAGAGAGGAAGCTGAAGCTATGAGCGCCCTTAAAAAGCTCTGCATATCTTCAGATTTTAAGGCGTCTCTGAACACAATACTGCCCAATTCTCTCCTTTTAAATTCTTTTACAAGAAAATCAAAGCTCGGAAGATATTCCAGAGAGTATCTTATCCTTGCTTCATTCAGATAAAAAAACTCGCCTCCGAGTTCAAGAAGCAGTTCTCCTTCAGATAAAATCAAGGGGTTTATAATCGCAGTAAACCTCTCTATCGCCGTAGTCACGGCAATATTGCCGGGGTCATGGATAGCGGAGGTCCTTATAATAACCGCAAGCTGGTTTACTATGTCTTTGGCCTTCTTAAATGCCTCTTCCCTGCTTTCCTTACTGGCCATACTCTATCCTTTTAATTGCAGAATAGACATATTCTCTCAGGAGCTTATTTCTTGACTCCTTTGCCTTATGCAGCAACGGCAGCGCGTCTTTGTTTCCCATCAATCCAAGGCAGTATGCTGCGCAGGCCCTGTTTTCATCATTAAAGGCCCGCTTAAAAAATGCTTTCTTCTTAAAAGTTTTCATCAAAAATTCCACTATATCATTGTCTTTCCAATGAGAGAGAACCTCATAGAATTCTTTTCTCTCGCTAAACTCCGTCTTTACGAAAGTTGCAGCTGTCATCCTCTGAAGTATTATGTTTTTAGCGGTCGTTGAGCGGATATTGCCGAGAGCCCTTGCCGCAGCAGTCCTTATCTGAACCTCGGGGTCATTAAAGCATTCCCTTAACGCCGGGAACACTCCCGGGGCGCCGAGTTCCCCCAGAGCCTTTATCCCTTCCTTTCTGACTCTTATATCGCTGTGATTTACTGTCTTAAGAAGATAATCCACAGCCGCTTTATCGCCTATCTTTCCCAGTATATAAATAATATTTCTGACAACATACCACCTCGAATCGTAAAGTCCCTTCGCAAGGCTCTGTATGTCTTTTCTCCCAAGAGATATTAAGGCATTAATAACGTTCTTTCTTGCGGGAATACTCTTGAGCTCTCCGAGTATTGTTATGAACGGCTGAATAGCATTTTTATCAAGAAATGCCACATATTCATCCCAGACCTTTTCGTTTATCTCAATTCCGCTGTCAAGCAATTCGCCGAGGAGTTTTATTGTGGCGTCAAATCCCAGAAAAGAAAAAACCATGTCCAGATTTTTCCTGGCATCATCGGCAATGAATGGGCCGCCGATTACCTCTCTTGTTTTCCTGAGAGTATGCAGCGCTGTCTCCAAATCGCCATGTGTTATTGAAAACTCTATAATGCTGTTCAGGAAGTGCGCCACATCTTCGTATTCGCTTTTATTCTCAGCCTGATAAAGCATTTCGAAAATAATTGTGATGAGCTTGCCTGTTTTGTCATGAGCATCCTTGTCCATCTCTTTCACAACAGTTTGAAGGTCCTTATCCGTCAGAGGGACTATCACTGCATCTTTAACGCCTTCTTCGTTAAATGAATCCTCGTATGCCTTTGTCAGTTCATCCCCGTCTGATGCCTTATCTTTTACCTCTCTTACCGCCTCACTCTCGTAATCCTCATCTTCCGTAAGAAACGCCTCATCAACAACATATTTTACGTTCTGGAAATCCCTCTCCCACAGAAGTGTCACTACATCATCGTCAAGAACTTCCCTGTCATAATCAACCGTAAGAATTCTCAGGAAATCCTCCAGTTCCTTCACGGAAAATCCCTTCTTGAAAGTTATTTCTCTCAAACCGTCCTTAAAGAAAAAAAGCGCAATATTGTCTTCTTTCTGGGAGTTGTAATATATCTGCTCGGAATCACAGAAGATCTCATTCTGCTTTATCTTGAATGTCAGTTCGTCCCTGTAATCAAAAAAGTTTCTGAATTTTGCATTAGTATCCTCAATGGTCTTGGCATACATCGGATTCGTCTCAGGATACATCCTGAACGTCTTCTTGGACTTAAGAAGCGCCTGAACTATCTCTTTTGCCGCTTTTATGTCATCAAGCAATTCCATAACCGTTCCTCAAGAAATCAAAAAATACATGCCTCTTCTTTTAATTTTACCTTTTATGTTCTGAATTTTCTATATTTCAGCTTACATATCATCTACACCATCACTATCCTTCGTTCTCTCGCAAAGTTCTTGATTATCATCAATGAGGAATACAGCCTCTGCAGCTTTACATTCCTCATCCTAAGAGACGGCTGATCACTGAGATCAACCTTCTCTCCCCTGATAGCTATCTGCACTTGCATTATTTCGTGATATAGTCCTGTGAGGGAATCTATATCAAGCGGCTTGAGAAACAACGGATTAACCATCACATAGCCGTCGGCTATGTCATACGCCATAGCTTTAAGGCTTTTCCCTCTTATGCTGCTAACCGGCATCTGGTGTTTTTCCCCTCACAAATATTCTTGATACAAGGATACCTACTTCGTAAAGGACTATCATGGGTATAGCCATCAGAGTCTGATTAAACATGTCCGGTGTTGGAGTAAGTACGGCAGCTATGATGAAGGCAATTAATATGGCATATTTCCTGTTTTTTGCGAGTGTCTTGGTAGTTACAATACCCATGCGTGTAAGAAAGATGATAACAATAGGCAGCTCAAAAACAGCTCCGAATGCGAGTATAAACTTAAGGCAGAAATCCACATACTGCCCCACCGACAGCATAGGCATCAGAACAGCGCCTACGTTATAGGTTAAAAGAAACCCCATTGCAAACGGAAGGACTATAAAAAAACAGAATGCGGCACCCGCCATAAAGAGAGCTGTCGCTGAAATGACAAATGGGAGCACATATTTCTTTTCCCTTGCAAGAAGGCCCGGCGATATAAACTTCCACAGCTGGTGAAATATTACAGGCAAGGCAAGCGCCAGGCCGGCTACAAATGCTACTTTCATGCTCATCCAGAAAGCCTCGGCAGGCGCCAGAAATACAAGCTTCATAGTCCGGGAAAGTTTTTCCTGAGGGATTATGCTTATAAAAGGATTTTTCACGGAAAAGGACAGAGTGTATTTAAGCGGAAACATAATGGATTTGAAAAGTTCTTCGGAATAGTTAAACGCAACCATAAAAGCTATCAGCAGGGCAGTCAGAGATATGGTAATCCTCTTTCTGAGCTCTCCGAGATGTTCTATGAGAGGCATTCTTTCACTTTCCATATTCCTCACCACGCTTGAGCAGAGAGTTTAAGTGTTTGAAAACTGTACTCTCTCAACATTCACTCTGCCCCTTTCTCTTTATCTGTACGTTCCTTCGCTGTAGTTGCCTCTTTAGCTGTAGTTGCCTCTTTTTCGGTTTTGCCGGTAACATCCAGATGGGACATTGGTTCTTTTATATCATGCAGTTCAGAGTCCATCTGCTCCTTAATGCCGTACATTGCCTTCTTAAACTCAGCCATGCCCTTACCGATTGTCCTGCCAAGTTCAGGAAGCCTCTTAGGGCCGAAAACCAGTAAAGCAACTATAAAAATAAGTATAAGTTCCTGCATTCCGATGTCAAACATTATTCCCTCACCCTGATGCTGCGGTACATATAACTGTTGCAGCGTTTAAGCAGCGTTAAAAGGCTTTCACCGGATTTCATGTCTTTGATAATTATAGCAAATTCCTCTGTCGAATTAATCCTGCTGCCGTTCGCCTCTATTTTGACCCTGCTAATCATTTCTCCTCCTCATATACCTTCTTTATCGTTTTCTTTTCAGCAGGAAGAACCGCCGTTATCGAAAGCATAAACCTGTATTCAGGGCTTCTGTTTTTCAAATCAACCCCCACGCCAATCGTTGTATAAAGATAATCCGTTGTCATGAACCTGTAGCCGAATCTTCCCTCAAGGTCATCAAGCGCTGCTGAATAGTGGCTTTTCCTCCCATATATCTCTGCAAGCAGCTTGACATCGTGCGCAGCCGAAAAATCAAATCCGGCTGAGAAGCTTACCTCATCTTCAAGTTTTGATGAACCAACCTTCTCATAGAATATATTGGCATGTCCGCTGACAGGACCTACTCTCTTGCTGGCAATAAGGCCCGCTCCTGCCCTTCCGTCAGTGCTGAATACCTCCTTGCCTGATGGGATAGAGGCATTGACCATATAAGCTACGGAAGGCGCATATTTAGTTTCATCAATAAATCTGTGTTTTACGCCTAAAGCGATATCTTCAAATCCTGATTTCACATCGTTCCATCTATCAACATAAGGGACCGTAGCTGTAAATTCTATCCTGTCATTTATCCCGTGTGCATACTGAAAAAGATACCTGAAAAAATCAGGTTCTACCGACTTTTCAACTCCGGCGCCAACTGCGTATTGTCCCTTCTTTAGACTGTCTGCGCTGAAGGTTGAAAAAACTCCATAAGGGGCGACCGGCTGGAGGCCTTTTATATCAAATCCATAAGCATGTCCGGTAAAAAGAGTGCAGCTAAAAAAAAACAGCAGGAAAATATATTTTTTCATTCATAAAACATAACAGAAAAAATCCTTAAGTGTCAATGAAGCAAAAGCTATTTCTTGCTTGAAATAAATACGCCGTCCCAATCAGGAGGAGGAGGCGTCTGAAGATATTCACGGCATCTTTCAGCGTAAAGTTTTGCAACGGGGTCATTGTATTCGCCTATAAGCCCTGTAAAAATATCGAGCGCATTCTGAAAACCCTTTGCCCTGTAAACCTTCAGGGCTTCGGAAAATCTCTCTGCAAGCTTGTTATTCCCGTCTGCCATTAACTCAAAAATAGCAACAGGTTTTTCCTTGCCCACAACCCTCATAAGATCTATTTCCCTTAACATAAACTTGTCCTTCACCTTCCCTGCAGTAAACTCGCTCAGGATTATATGGGTGCCGTAATACTTATTCTGCCCCTCAAGCCTTGAAGCCAGATTTACCGTGTCGCCAATCGCCGTATAATCAAATCTCATATCCGCTCCCATATTGCCGACAACCGCATATCCCGTATTTATGCCTATCCCTATATCAACAGGAGGAAGCCCTTTCTGCTTAAAACTGCCGTTTATTTCCTTCAATTTATCAATCATTTCTTTTGCTGTCCTGCATGCCTTTTCAGGGTGATCCATCACATCCAGAGGCGCATTATAAATGGCCATCACCGCATCGCCGATATACTTATCCAGCGTCCCGTTATTTTTCAGGACCACTTCTGTCATAGGGCCAAGATATTCGTTAAGGAGCGAGACCAGCACATCAGGCGCAAGCTTTTCCGAAATGCCCGTAAACCCTCTTATGTCTGAAAACAGAACCGTTATCTCTTTCTTTGCGCCTCCGAGCGCGAGCCTGTCAGGATTCTTTATTATCTCGGCAACAAGCTCAGGCGAAACATAGCTTGAAAACGCCTTTTTAAGATAGCGGTTCTTCCTTTCTACCACAAGGTTTCTGTAGGCCTCAGAGCTTATAAATGCCATTGCTGTTGAGGAAAGCGGGTACAGCAAACTCATGTCTATGGAATAATTTCTGAACAACGAATAATTGAAAACAACATATATGCTTGACACAAACATAAAAGCAACAAGCCCCAAAAAGCTGTTCCTCAATACGCCGAGAAGCAATGTAAGGAGGACAGGGAATAATGCCAAGCATAAAATCTCAACAGCAATTATTCTTCCATCCCTTAATATGAATCTACCCTGAAGAGCATTGGACACTACAGTTGCATGTATCTCAACTCCAGGGAAAGCTGACTCAACAGGCGTTGCCCTCATGTCATAGATGCCGACCTCTGTTGCGCCCACAAATACAATCCTGTCTCTGAGTTCTTCTTTTTTTAATCTCTTTTTAATAACATCAACTGCCGACAGCGTAGTGATAGTCCCGCCCTTGCCGTAATAATTCACGGTAAGCCTTCCGCTTTCATCAGAAGGGATAGACATATCTCCGAGCCTGAGAGAGGAAACACCGAAAGATTCCACTTCAAGCATGATCTCCTTGCCTGTGTAATGTCTCAGCGCCTTTAATGCCAGAGAGGGATAAATTTCTCCGTTATAAAGCATGAGAAGCGTGGATTTTCTTACAGGGCCGTCAGCGTCAGGGTCTGTATTGAAAAAGCCGAAATCCAGAGCGCCGCGTCCGAGCAAGGGGATATTTGTCTCCACAAAAGGACGCTGATATACAGGAACCGCTGTCACACCTTCTGCAATCTTCAGAAGTTTTATCTTTGATGATTCCAACTGGGAGACAGCCTTGGGGTCTGCATCTTCTTTTTCATCTCTGAAAAAATAACCCAGGATTATACTGCCGTTTTTTTCTATGGCTCTGGAAAGGACTGCGTCTTCTTTGCTGTCCGAAGGTTCGGAGAAAACAATGTCCAGCGCTGTTACCTTTACACCGTATTCTTTCAAGCTATTCAGAAGTCCGGCAAATACAGACCTCTTCCAAGGCCACCTACCGATTTCATTGACGCTCTTTGAATCTATCGCAACTATCACAACCCTGCTGTCAGGCTGAATATTTTCCCTGAGTTTAAATCTTGCGTCCTTGAGCTTCAGGTCTACTGCATCAAGGAAATGAAAATTCTGCCTGTAAATAAAAAAGGTTACAACTGAAGCAAGAAGGCCAATTACAATAAAGGTCAGCAGTTTGGAGTATTTCACCTGTAAATACCTCTAACCTGTCATTGCGAGCCGTAGGCGAAGCAATCTCGCATCTAAAGATTGCGGAGCCTGTTCCGAACCTGTTTTGAGATTGCTTCGTCTCACTTTGTGAGTCTCGCAATGACAAGTGAGGAATCTCGCTCCTCGCAATGACATTTTCATCGCCCTTTGCATCTCTTTGAGGCATGAATGTTTCATAATTGCCCCTTCAAGCAGGTTTTTGGCTTAACCGCATTAATCTTTAATTCTCTGGAGATAAGTCTCTACATTACCGATATGTTTGCCGTTCGGGAATTCGCTTTTATACTGAAGCAGCCTTTCCTTGGCCCGTTTTACAAAGCCCATTTCATCAAGAAGTATCCCTGTAAGATAGAGCGCTGTTTCACGCTGCGGGCTTATCGGGTATTCCTCAAGGATAAGCAGATATTCTGCAAGCGCAGCCTCCTGATTTCTAAGGAACCTTGAATAAACAGCTCCCCTTTCAAGCCTTGCATCGCCTCTGATTTCGAGTTTATCGCTAAGGTCCAGCGCTATCTGAAAAACATACATCGCTTCTTCATACTTCCCCGAATCTGCAAGATAATGACCGTGCTGTATGTTCCATCTGGCTATAATATGAGGGAGATTTCCTGATGCCTCCCACTCTTCCGGAGGCTTGGCTGCCGTGATTTTATCAAAGTCCTGCTTGGCCGTATATAAAGGCGTGTTCTGTTCAACCTTAACAGGGTCTGTAGGAGTTATCCCCCTTGTGTTCTGAACCATTGTATCAGCGGTCAGCGGTTTGTTTGAAGCCGAGTCGCCTCCAATCTCAGCGCTTCCTTCATTTCCGAAAAGGACATTTGCGTAACCCTGCGTCATCATCATAAATTCAGTCCCTTTGATGCCGGCAACTGCCGTGGGGCTTTTCACCTTGAAATTTGTCTGCTGCCCTGCAAGCCTTGTAACAGTAGCCCTGAGTTTGCCCTGAGTTAATTTAAAAACGCCTTCCTTTTTATCAGTTGAAACCAGAAATTTATCTATCTCGAGTTCTGTGTTATTGGCGAGGGTAAAAGCGCTGCCATCGGACAGAGACAGTTTGGCCCATCCATCCTTGCCCGTCTTTATCCAGCATCCTGCTTCAAAATCCA
This sequence comes from Nitrospirota bacterium, assembly GCA_016195565.1. Taxonomy (NCBI): domain Bacteria; kingdom Pseudomonadati; phylum Nitrospirota; species Nitrospirota bacterium. The sequence continues at coordinate 91,721 of JACPZK010000022.1, forward strand.
TTCCTTCCTTTGCTTTTTTATAAGGCACGTTGGCTTTGTCTCTCCATGATACCTCACCGCTGAGCTTTGCAATCTTCCCGGCAGCAGCATACGCAGTGGTAACGAACATAAAGAGACACACATGGACCAGAATAATTAAAAATATCTTTTTCATAACCGCCTCCCCAAAAAAGTTTTATGTTTTTCCTTAACTATTAACTACGGAAAGAAGGTTCAGTTCTTCATAGATATCTTCGGGCGTCATTATTGCGCCGCCCGTTCTTCCATAAAAAAGAACTTCGGATTTACCGTTAACAGCAAGCCTTACATCCTCAACCATCTGGCCTGCATTAAGTTCAATCGTGATAAACCTCCTCTTGGGATTTGCAAGAGCTGCAAGTTCCTTTTCAGGGAAGGGAAAAAGACTAATGGGACGGAAAAATCCTAATCTGGAACCTTCACTCCTCAGCTTCTTGACAGCAGAAAACGCTATCCGGGCCGCAGTTCCGAATGCAACAACTATTGTCTCGGCGTCTTCTGTGCCAAACATCTCAAATCTTACCTCATCTTCTTTCATCTTCCTGTATTTTTCCTGAAGAATACTGTTTCTGAATTCAAGCTCCCCCTCCCCCACATAGAGGGACCTGATTACATTAGGCTCTCTTATACATGACTCCTCTCCTGATTTGAGCACATTCGGGTTTCTCCCGCCGCACCCTGTCAGCGCCCATGTCTTTTCAGGAAGGTCTGGCTTTATATAAGGCGTCTGATAAAAAGGCTCCATCATCTGCCCCAGTATCCCATCGCCGAGAATCATTGCAGGATTCCGGTATTCATCCGACTTATCAAAGGCAAGCATGGTTAAATCCCAGAGTTCCTGAAGATTATACGGAGCATATACAAGAAGTTTATAATCGCCGTGCCCGCCGCCTTTTACTGTCTGAAAATAATCCGCCTGGCTGCCCGATATGTTTCCAAGTCCGGGCCCTCCCCTCTGCATATTCACGAGTACAGCGGGAAGCTCTGCTCCGCACAGATAGGAAACAGTCTCCTGCATCAGGCTTATGCCGGGGCTGCTTGACGATGTCATAGCCCGCGCGCCTGCAGCAGAGGCGCCATACACCATATTAATTGCGGCAAGTTCGCTTTCAGCCTGAATAAATACTCCTCCCTCATCTTCCATGCGCCAGGACATATATTCAGGGATTTCGTTTTGCGGGGTTATAGGATAGCCTGCATAAAAACGGCAGCCTGCCTGAATCGCCGCTTCTGCAATGACCTCATTGCCCTTCATGAAAATCTTTTTAGCCATTGGAAACATTATATCACATTTGACAAAACTCTTACCCTTACATTATGATTTTTTCACAATACCGAGGAGACGTTAATGTATTTTCAGGAACTGATTTTAAAGCTTCATGAATTCTGGTCCAAGCAGGGCTGTGTTCTGCTCCAGCCTTATGACATTGAGGTCGGCGCAGGGACCTTCCATCCTGCAACCTTTTTTAAAGTCCTCGGGCCCGAGCCGTGGAAAACAGCTTATGTCGAACCTTCAAGAAGGCCTACAGACGGCAGATACGGCGAGAATCCGAACAGGCTTCAGCATTATTACCAGTATCAGGTAATCCTTAAGCCCTCTCCGAGTGAGAGTCAGGAAATTTATCTTGAAAGCCTCACATATCTCGGCATAGAACCTCAAAAACATGACATACGGTTTGTGGAAGATGACTGGGAATCCCCGACACTCGGCGCATGGGGGCTCGGATGGGAGGTCTGGCTTGACGGAATGGAGATAACACAGTTCACATATTTTCAGCAGGTAGGAAGCATTGATTTGAAGCCTGTGTCGCTTGAGATAACATACGGGCTTGAAAGAATCGCTATGTATCTTCAGAACGTAGACAATGTATTCAATCTTGAGTGGTCCAAGGGCATAAAATACGGCGACATTCACCATATTGACGAGGTGGAATTTTCAAAATATAACTTTGATTATGCAGATACAGAACTTCTGATAAAGCAATTTGAAGCCTATGAAAAAGAATCCATAAGGCTGAATGAACTCGGACTCGTTCTTCCGTCATATGAGTTCTGCCTTAAGTGTTCCCACACATTCAATCTTCTTGATGCCAGGGGAGCTATCTCTGTAACAGAGAGGACAGGCTACATTGCGAGAGTGCGTAACCTTGCGAGGCTATGCGCCCATGCATACCTGAAACAGAGAGAGGAAATGGGCTTCCCGCTGCTGAAGACTTAAAATTGAGACTCCTGAAAATCTTTTGGGGTCATTGCGAGCAAAGCGAAGCAATCTCGCAGCTTCAAAAATCCAGCGGGCTCTTCGTCTCTTTGAGTTGATCATCAAGAAAGACGCCCGCGTAACCCGCTGCAATGTCCGCATCGTGAAGTTTTGTTATTACCTCAAATTGTGCTGTTAACTCTATCTATTGACGACATATTTAAAGTTATGCTACCGTTCCTATAATCACTGGTTCTCCCTTCGCTTCGCTCAGGGAGAATGCGGCAGTTGAGCGGAAACTCCTGCCCTCCGCTACGCTACGGGAGAACCAGGAGTTCGAGACAGATGCCCCTTCGGGGCACCGCTCAACTGCCGCATTAGAAAAAAACTAAAAACGATGAATAAATTGTCTTTAGAGAAGAAGGCGTAATGAGAAAAGTGTTAAGAATATTACTTGGAGCATGTTTGATAGTTCCTATGTTAACTTTGCTATCTTTTTCCGAATCGCCGTCCAATAAATCAACTGTTTTGATAAAATTTCTCAAAAAAGTTGATGCAACAATTAAAAAAGTTGATGCAACAATTAGGGACAATTAGGGACACATCCTACAATTAGTCCTACAATTAGGGACACATCCCATTTAACTTGACAAGCACGCCTCTCTCCGGTAGAATTTCGACATGGCAAGAATCGCACGGGCTGTTGCAGCCGGTTTCCCCCATCATGTAGTGCAGAGGGGAAACAACAGAGAAAATGTATTCATTGATGATGAAGACCGGAAGAAATATATTAAACTTCTGAAAAAATATTCAAGGGAAAGAGATGCCCGGATACTGGCCTATTGTCTGATGTCAAACCATGTGCATCTGCTGATAAAGCCAAAAGAAAACGAATCTCTGTACAAGATGATGCAGGGAGTAACGCTTTGCTACACACAATATGCCAACAGAAAATATAACCGCACAGGAAGGTTATGGGAGAGCAGGTATCATTCCTGTATTGTGGATAAGGATTCCTATCTCTGGGCAGTTGCAAGATACATAGAGACGAATCCTGTACGTGCCCGGATGGTGAAAAAAGCAGAAGACTACGCCTACTCAAGTGCGCTGGCACATATAATGGGGAAACCAGACGACCTTTTAAACGAGGAGCTTATTGCAGAAACACAGAGAAAGGATTACAGGGATTTTATCAGAGAAACGAGTGCAGAGAAAGACAGGGACTTGATACGCTATTATACGAGGACAGGTAAGCCGTTGGGAGATGAAGCGTTCATGAAAAGGATGGAAAGAAAAACCGGAAGGGATTTAGCACTTAGGCCACGGGGCAGACCGAGGAAGAAGGTGGGCTATTAATGGGATGTGTCCCTATTATTTATTTATTATTTATTATTTATTTATTATTTATTATTTATTATTATTTATTATTTATTATTACTATTATTACTATTATTACTATTATTACTATTATTACTATTATTACTATTATTATTATTATTACTACTATTATTATTACTACTATTATTATTACTACTATTATTATTACTACTATTATTACTAATTATTACTATAATAGCATATTTGTGCTTTGACTTTTTACTCTAAAATATTTAAAAATATACACATATGCTTTAATAAAAAAATGCGAGGTGAAAATATATGGTATTACAACTTGACCAAATGACAACAAGGGATAAAATTCGGGCTATGGAATTACTGTGGGATGATTTATGTAAACATGCAAATGCAGTCGCTTCACCATCATGGCATAAAGATATTTTATCTCAGCGCGAAAAATCTGTGGCCAAGGGCAAAGAAAAATTTAATGATTGGGATGGAGAAAAAGAAAGAATTAAAAAATCCTGCCAATGAAAATTCGTATTCTTGAATCCGCGTCGCAAGACTTGATAGATGGATTTCATTTCTATGATAAACAATCAGTCGGCCTCGGGAGTTATTTTATAGACGCTCTATTTTCTGACATTGATTCCTTACAAATTTACGCCGGAATCCATTCCATATACTTCGGTTATCACCGCATGCTTTCAAAACGTTTTCCATTTGCCATTTATTATAAATTATCTGATACTGAAGCATTGGTTTATGCGATTCTTGATTGTCGTAGAAATCCTGCCTGGATAAAAAAACAATTAAGATAATTTTAACAAAGCGCTGCGCTGAACGGCGAGTATGCCGCCAGTGAGCTTTAGCGGTTAGGCTATGAGTGAGACCGCGCAGTACACTTCCCTCATGTTCCCTCACATTTTTTCCCTTACTTAATCTAAAACCTTTAAGCGAACCCGCACATATACGCACTACCACTCAATTTTCTGCATCTTTAAAAAATTCTGCGCCGCCTTATCTCCTAATCTCGCAGCCTTCCTGATGTCTTCCACTGCTTTATAAGTATCGCCGAGCAGCCCGTAAACCCTGCCGCAGGGGGAAAGATAGGGGAAAGATAGGGACACTTCCCATATTTCTTGACAAACTGGAATGTTTCGGATAGCATAATACCCATGCCAAGGATTGCAAGAGTATGCGCTGAGGGATACCCCCATCATATAACTCAAAGGGGGAACAATAAAGAAAAAACTTTTTTTGATGATGAAGATAAGAGGTTTTATCTTGATGCCCTTCAACGATACAAAGATAAATATAAAATGAAAATACTTGCCTACTGTCTGATGGGAAACCACGTTCACATCCTTGCAATGCCTGAAAAGGAAACGTCATTGGCCAGAGGCATCGGAGGGACAAACCTGCTTTATACTCAATACATAAACCGCAAATATAACAGAAGCGGGAGGCTGTGGCAGAACAGGTTTTTTTCGTCAGTCGTTGAGAAAGAGCCTTATCTGTGGGCTGTAATGAGATACATAGAGCACAATCCGGTAAGGGCAAAACTTGTCAGGAGAGCAGAAGACTATGCGTGGTCAAGCGCAAGGGCGCATTTGTCAGGCATTAAAGACGATGTCCTCGCAAAAGAGAGTTGTTTTAGTGAGAAGGAAATCAAATCATACAAGGAATTCTTAACTGAAGATGCCAAGGAGATAAATGCAACCATAAGGCGTGCGACATCAACCGGCAGACCTTTTGGTAGTGAAGGGTTTATAAAGAAACTGGAGAGGATATTGAAACGAAATCTCTTTCCGAGGAAGGGCGGCAGGCCAAAAATAAAGGGGAAGGAATAATATGGGAAGTGTCCCTATCTTTACCCTATCTTTACCCTCCTGATGTTTGGTGATTTTTCTTGACGAAACCTGTGATTTCCCCTAAAATCATCCCAAAAGACGCACGCGGCATAAAAAATAATGGAGGCTGATATGGTAAAAATTAGGTTGTTATCAATAACTTTGGGATTACTGCTTATAACAGCATGTGCGGGGAAGATGCAATATACACCACCATCTATGACATCCTCAATGCAAAATGTGATTACTCTCAATAAAAGCAAAGAAGACATTTGGAAATCGATTATTCCTGCGTTAGGTAAAAGTTTTTTTGTAATAAACAATTTGGATAAGACCTCGGGAATAATTAATGTGAGTTATTCGGGTGACCCAGAAAAATACGTTGATTGTGGTCGGATTAACTCTTACGTAAAAAATGCAAGAGGAGAAAGAACCTATGATTTTCCGGCATCCAAGGCACATCAATCCTATGAGGTCATGGATATGGATAGTGGTGCTGGGCTTTTATTTGTTGACAGAAAAATGAATCTCGAAGGAAGAATTAATATCATTATTGAAGAAGTTTCATCAAAGGATACTCAGATTACAATCAATACAAAATATGTATTAACAAAGTCAGGCACAGTTAGAAACGTACAAGGTGCATTTAGCCACTTCTCAGATACGATTTCTTTTGTATCTGGACAGCAAGGAACATTTCCAGGCTCAGCAGCTCACAGTGGTACATTGTGCCAACCCAATGGCACATTAGAGAAAGAAATTCTAACAATTCTGACATCAAATACAAAATAATATTGAAGAGTGAAGAAAAAAATTAAGATATATACCCAGTCAAATCACAGGCCTTCGTTATACTGTGCTCGTGATTTCTATAGTTAGATTCTAAGGGCAAGAGTATCTATATCACCACTCAATTTTCTGCGATTTTAAAAAATTCTGCGCTGCCTTGTCTCCCAGCCTCGCAGCTTTCCTGGTGTCCTCCACTGCTTTAAAAACTGTCCTAAAAATAAAATTATCGATGATATTGCCTAAAAATGCTATAATTTACCTATGATTACTGAAACCGACAAAAAAACAATTTATGAAATATCCAAAAAATATCGTGTTAAGCGCGTATTACTTTTTGGCTCCAGCACGGATCCAAAAAAAGAAAGCCGGGATATTGATATTGGCGTGGAAGGCATCGCTGCCAAGGATTTTTTCAGCTATTACGGCGACCTCATGCTTTCTTTGTCAAAACCTGTTGATATAATCGATATTTCAGGAAAATCTAAATTTATTAAATTGATACTAAAAGAAGGAATCCCTCTCTATGGCTGATTATCAGGAAAATATTGAGGCAGAATACGAAGCCATAGAAAAAATTATTTCTGCGTTTCCCCCAAGAGACTTATCTCAAATTTCTGAACTTGAACTTGCCGGTGTAGCCGCTTTTCTCCATAATTTTTATAATGGTATTGAAAATGTATTAAAGCAAATATTTTTTGCCAAAAAGCTTGGAATCCCTACAGGTGAATCATGGCATCGCAATTTAATCTTAGACGCTGTTAAAGAAAATATTATTTCGGAATCTCTTTCAGAAGAACTCAAGAGCTTTCTTGCCTTCAGACACTTCTTCAGCCATACCTACGCCCTTGAATTATATCCTGAGCGAATGAAACCGCTTGTCGCGGGTGCCCCAAAAATATTTGAAGATTTCAGAAAAGAAATTAAAAAAATAACTTTTTAACAAATCAATAGAGCCAAATCCGCAACGCTTTTTTACAGACATATACGCACTACAACTTACCACTCAATTTTCTGCATCTTTAAAAAATTCTGAGCTGCCTTATCTCCTAATCTTGCAGCTTTCCTGATGTCCTCCACTGCCTTATAAGTATCGCCGAGCAGCCCATAAACCCTGCCGCGGTTGAAATAAGCCTCAGAATCACCGGGATTCAACTCCACAGCCTTGTTAAAATCCTCAAGCGCCTTGTGATAATTTGCGGATTCGGCATAAGCAAGTCCCCTGTAAAAGTAAGCCTTCTCATATTCGGGATTTATTTTTATGGCATGGCTGAAATCTTCAAGCGCCTGCTGTTCTTTTCCCAGCGCTCCATAGGCAACTCCGCGATAGCAATAAGCTTCTTCATGTTTGGGACTTAATTTTACAGCCACGGAGTAGTCCTTAACAGCCTGCTGATAACTACCCGACCTTAGATAGGCATTCCCTCGAGAGACATAAGCCTTAGCATATTTAGGATTTAGCTTTATAGCCTTTGCAATGTCTTTAACAGCCTGATTATTGCTGCCGGCTTCCCCATAGGCATTCCCTCGAAAGACATAAAACTTCTCATTATTAGGGCTTAATTTTATGGCCTTTGTAAACGCCTCTACTGCTTTCTGCGGGTTGCCTGAATTCACAAGCACACACCCATTTTCAAACCAGCCAATTGCGCTTAGAATCTTTACTGCCTCATTATACCCCGATATTATCGGGGCTGTCTTTCCATCTGCACTGTCTGCTTCCTGCCGTTCTTTTAATTTTTCAATTTTTTTTAAAAACCCTGATGCTTTCTTCCTTACCTCTTCTATCTCTCCCGTATTCCTCTTATCCCTGCTCAGAACAGCAATAGACTTAACTATCTCATCCGAATTAACAGAAACCCCTGCTTTAACATAAAAGGCATTATTATCCCATTTCTGTTCTATCACATCAGTCTTTACAATTACCGAGATAAGAGCCGTAGCCTGATTTTTAGTGAGTTGAAGATTTTTTATCAATGCCTTGCTCTCAAGATACGCTTCTATTTCTCCGAATAAAAGCCTCTTCGCATTCTCCATCGCAATTATACGGGCAGCATCCTTGCTGTCCATATCTCCTGCCTGATAGGTATATTCCTTCTGGAAAGAAACCGTTTCAGCCAAAGCAGTCCCTGCCGTCAGAGATGTAAAAGCAATGAGCAACAGGAGAAAATTTTTGATAAAACGCCCTTTCCTGATTCTCCGATATCCTAAACCCCTAATATTTTCCATTAACACTTTTCAGAAACCTCACTTTACTTTTCTACGAGTCTACGATCGGCGATGCAGCCGGATCAAAAGGGTTTGTCCTCACAGCAAGGGAAAACAGATAAGGATAGCTTTCCTTTAGATGTTTCATATACGCCAGCCACTCTGCTATCAGCATAATATACGCCCTCTTTATATCTCCTGAGAGATGTTCATAATCAGACTTGGGCAGGGTTTTCAAATCTTTCCTGTGTGATAATTCCTCTGTCAGATGAGATACAGCCCACAGGAGGTCAGTAAAAAATTCATGCTCCAGCAAATTCGGATTCTGCAGAAGAGTAAGCAAAAACCTTCTTTCTCCGACAAGAAAATCCCTGAGACCTTGAAGATCGCCTTTGTGAATATCAATTCTGCAATCATAGCCGTTAACATATTTTTTTACCGTGGAAAATTCCTGTTCCGACCATCTGGATGCAACAACAAGCCTTGCTCCTATCTTGTCAGGCTGAGAATCAAAAGCAGAAAGGTACTTAAGAAGCGCTGTGCCAACCTCGCTGAAAAAAATACCTACGACCATATTCATTTTCTTCAGCATGGCGCGTTTTTCTCTCGCGTTAAGCAGCCTGTGTATAATCAGCGTAACCAGCAAAACTTCAATCGGAACAAATGCAATATCACCTAACAAATAAATAAAGATGTGGTGGCTGTCTCTGAAAATTGCATAATGGAGAAGGTAAAGAACAGCGGAAAGCGCAACCAGAGAAATGCCCAGAAGAACCTGCCAATTTAAGATTTTTTTCACCTTAGAACACCTCTACTCCGTCATTGCGAGCCGAAGGCGCGGCAATCTTGCTTTTTGGGATTGCTTCATCGCTAACGCTCCTCGCAATGACAATTTCATTACTAATGCTTCATAGACAATCTATCAGACCATGCTTCTCTTGTCAATAATCTCTTATAAAGTTATAATGTTCTGAAAAAATCAGAGGTAACATTAATGACAAAAAACGAGATTCAGCGCTCGTCGCTGCTTTTAGAGATAGGCACAGAAGACATCCCTGCAAGGTTTCTGCCCTCTGCCATACGGCAATTAAAGGAGAATACAGAGACGATATTCAAAGAGAATCATATAAGGTTCTCAGAGGTAAAGACATTGGGCTCTCCGCGCAGACTGACAGTGATTGCATATGGAATCCCGCCGATGCAGAAAGACAGAACAAAAGAAATATTCGGCCCTTCTAAAAAAGCTGCTTTTAATGCGGACGGCAGTCCTACAAAAGCGGCAACTGGCTTTGCCGGTTCTCAAGGCATAAGCGTGGAAAAGCTTGTTGTAAAAAATAAAGACAAAGGAGAATACGTTGTTGCAGTCATAGAAGAAAAAGGCATTCATGTCAGAGAACTCCTGCCTGACATACTCAAAAAGATTGTGCTTTCAGTGCATCTTCCGAAATCAATGAGATGGGGCGGCAATGACATGAGATTTATACGGCCTATCAGATGGCTGCTGTCTCTGTTTGATAACGAAACAATCAATTTTGAGATAGACGGGATAAAAAGCAGCAATATGACCCGCGGTCACAGATTCCTGTCTCCTGCCGCTTTTCAGATAAAAGAAATACCGGCTTATGTAAAGCTGCTTGCAAATAACCATGTAATAGTCGACCCTCAGGAAAGAAGAAAGATTATAACAGAAAAAGCGGAGAAGCTCTCATCTTCCATAAACGGGAAAATCGTGAAAGACGAAGAACTCATTGATACTGTCTCAAATCTCGTAGAATATCCAACTCCGGTACTGGGCAGCTTCTCGGAAGAATATCTTAAACTTCCGAAGGAACTGCTTATAACAGTAATGAGAGAACATCAGAAATACTTTGCAATTGAAGATATTAAAGGTGTGCTTACGAATTACTTTATCATTATAAGCAACACCGCTGAAGAAAATTCAGAGACTGTCAAGATTGGAGCGGAACGCGTTATCAGGGCAAGATTTGAGGATGCAAAATTCTATTTTGAAGAAGACTGCAGAAAAAAACTTGAAGATAGAATAAACAACCTTAAAAATGTGGTGTATCAGGAAAAACTCGGAAACCTCTACGAGAAAGCATTGAGGGTCAAAAGCCTTGCGTCATATCTTGCGTCAAAAATAAATCCCTCTCTAACGCAAAAGGCCGAAAGAGCAGCGCTTCTCTCCAAGACAGACCTCCTGACAGGAGTCGTAAGGGAATTTCCTGAACTGCAGGGAATTATTGGGAAATACTATGCGAGCAATGACAAGGAAGACACAGAAGTCGCAGCCGCTTTGATGGAACAGTATCTGCCTGCCTATTACGGAGACAGACTGCCTGAAACAGAGACAGGCGCTATTCTCAGCCTTGCAGACAAACTGGATAATATAACCTCATTCTTCTCTGTCGGTCTTACACCAACAGGCTCGGAAGACCCTTTTGCATTAAGGAGACAGACGCTTGCAGTCATAGCAATACTGCTGAATAATGGCTACGCTTTATCACTCAATGATATTGTTACTGCTTCTCTGAAAAACCTGAAAGACACTAAACAATCTGGAGAGATTGCAGAAACAGCGCTCAGATTTTTTCAACAGAGGCTTGAGCCTTTGTTTTTATCAGAAGGGTATGGTTCCGATATAATCCAATCTGTACTCCATCTCTCTGCAGAAATTCCGTTAAAAGAAATACGAAGGAGACTCCATGCTCTTAAGGATTTTAAGGGAACAGAGAACTACAATGATTTTCTCACTGCCATAAAGAGGGTGAAAAATATTACCCACGCGGCTGCGCTTCCTTCATTAAAGGTGAAACTGCTCCATACAGATCCGGAGAAAAAACTCTACGAGATATTCACCGCGATAAAAACCGAACTCGCAAGCCTGATAGATGGACACAAATATTCCGAAGCGCTCAGTATTCTCTCAAAACTGACAGCCCCGATAAACCATTTTTTCGATAATGTACTCGTAATGGACAAACAGGAAGAAATCAAACTCAACAGGCTTGCCCTGCTGAAGGATATCTGGACACTTGCATCATCAATAGCGGATTTTTCAAAACTGCAATAAAGACGGGGGAGCCCCCCGTCTTTTGGAAATCTGCTGGGACTACTTTGATTTCGGCGGTGTCGGAATGTTTGAGCCGTGGCAGCTTGTGCAGTTATGCTGGGCTGGTATTCCATAGCTTCCGGCCGGTATTGTGCCTTTTGTGTGGTATTTGCCGTCTTTCCATGCGTTCAACAGTTCCACGGTATGGTATGCCACGTTCGCTGTGAGCCTTGCACACCGGTCTTTCCTCTCTGCGCTGCCGAAAGATTTGTCCGCAGCCTTCATCCATTTTCCGACCGAAACATGACAGAGAGGCGAGTCGCTTGTGGTTTTGATTATCTCTGTCTTTACCTTTGGCTCTTTTGGGACATAGAATGGCAGCGGGGTCTCAGAATACCACTGCATAATTTCAGAGCCCATCATTGCGCCGTCTTTGGAACCTGCAATCCTTGGCCCGATTATAACATTGGTAACAACAGCGGCGCCTGCTTCTGAACCGCATATAGTTCCCCATCCAGTCATGCCTCCTTCCATATAGACAAAGGCGTCAATAGGGAATGATTTGTATGGGTCGCCTACCTTTTCACTGAGTTGACTGAATATGCTGCTAATAACAGCGGCTCCGCAGAATACCCTGTACCACTCGTTGTAGGCTAATTCAGCGGTTTTTTCAGGGTCCAGTTTCTCATACGGCCATGGCCACTTTTCGGTTGACCCGCCTTTTGCCTCTGCCTTTGAAAAAAGATTCAGACCTCCTGATACAGCGGCTATGCCTGCTCCTACGACTGCAATCTTGCCTGCGCCTGAGAGCAGGCTCCTCCTTGTAAGACTTTTTTCTTCAAGCACTTCTTTTTTTCCCATACTTTTCTCCTTAATTAATAAATCTCCGGTTTCAAAGAAACCACAGTCAACCTGCCATATGAAATATTCATTAAAAAGAGACTCCGCTTGATGAGGATATTACTAAAAGGCACAGGACGATTAATACCATTAAGCTTTTCAATCGCATGTTATTAAAACTTTAAATCAAAATTGCTTTCTTGTCAACTTAAAGTTTTAATTATAAGATTATATATCTTAACTTTTGGAGAGGGGTAGTGGGAATTGAACCCACCACAGCAGACTCTATCTACCGTAATACTGGTTTTGCAGACCAGCCGGGACGCCAGTCCCATACCCCTCGTATGTCTATTTCCGAATCAAATTTCCAGCACAACACAGGCAATGCCGTAGTCTTTTTCGTGGCTCAGACTGAGGGCAGGCTGCTTTATTGACTTGTCACTGAAAAATTTTTTCAGCCTGCCGCTGATTTTTATATCAGGCCTGCCATTTGCGGCATTTATAACTTCAATCTCAGTCAGCGCCACAGGAACCTCAGAGCCTATCGCCTTTATTAAAGCCTCTTTCGCCGCAAAACGGACAGACAACGAAAGATAAGGGTTCTTTTTCTCATAGCAGTATGAAATCTCATTTTTTGTAAAAACCCTTTCAAGAAATTTCCCGCCCCACCTGTCAACAACATCCTTCATCCGCTCAATCTTAACAAGGTCTATTCCGACGCCGTAAATCATATCATCAACTCCTTCATTTCCCTCACAGCCCTCTCCATCCCCACAAGCACCGCCCTTGAGATAATACTGTGCCCTATGTACAGTCCTCTTAAGCCCTCAATCGCTGCAACACTTTTAACATTAAAATAATTAAGCCCGTGTCCTGCATTAGCGCCAAGTCCCAGACTCAACGCATCTTTGACAGACCGCGCAACTTTTATAAGTTCCTTTTCCTGTTTACTGCCCTTTGCATTAGCATAAAGCCCTGTGTGTATCTCCACCATATCAGCGCCTGTTTCTTTGGATACGGCAATGTCATCAGTTGACGGATCTATAAAAAGGCTGACAGGTATCCCTGCGCCCTGAATCCTCCTGATTGTATTTTTAAGATTTGATTTCTGCCGTTTAACATCAAGCCCGCCCTCTGTTGTAAGCTCCTCTCGCTTCTCCGGCACCAGCGTCACCATATCAGGCTTTACCTTCAACGCAATGCCTATCATCTCTTTTGTAGCTGCCATCTCCAGATTTAACTCAACAGGAACGACTTCCCTTAATATCCTTAAATCCCTGTCATGTATATGCCGCCTGTCTTCCCTGAGATGAATTGTAATGCCGCCAGCTCCGCCCAATACCGCAAGCGTTGCAGCCATAACAGGGTCAGGCTCTATGCCTTTCCTTGCCTCTCTCACAGTAGCAACATGGTCAACGTTAACTCCAAGAATCATGCATCTCCCCCGCTCCAATTATAAATTTTAAATTAGTCTAACACAAAATCTCTTTCAATCAGTATCTGCTGCTCTTACGAGGGTTCCCCTTTTTTGTGTCCCATACCTGAAAACAGTAATGCCTTTGCATCCCTTATCATAAGCCAGCATAAAAGCCCTTTCAACATCTTCTCTTCTTGCCTTGTGCGGCATATTTATGGTCTTTGATACTGCATTGTCCGTGAATTTCTGGAAACACGCCTGCATTTCTATGTGATCCTCAAAGGGAATCTCATGAGCGGTCTTAAACAATCTTCTGACGTCATTTGGGATTTCTTTGATACCGTGAAGGCTGCCTCTGTTAATGACCTGCTCTTTTAATGTCTCTGAATAAAAACCTCTCTCCCTCGCAATATCAAAAAAATACCTGTTAAGCTCAAAGAGTTCCGTGTCCAGAACAAGTTTTTTGTATGCCAGCGCAAACAGCGGCTCTATACCGCTTAAGCAATCCGCAACCATAGACAGAGTTCCGGTCGGAGCTATTGTAGTTGTTGTTGCATTCCTCACACGGGGCATATCAGGCGCGTCATAGACAGAACCCTTGAAATTCGAAAAGACCCCGCGTTCGCGCGCCAGTTCTACAGATGCATTCTTCGACTCATCCCGCATAAATTTCATCACCATTTCTCCTAACTCAAATGCCTTTTTATGATTGTAAGGCAGTCCCATGAGTATTAACATATCAGCCCATCCCATAACGCCAAGCCCTATCTTCCTGTTGCCCTTGTGCATTGCCTCTATGGCAGGCAGAGGATATTTATTTACATCTATAGAATTATCCAGAAACCTCACAGCGGTTTTTATGTCTTTCGAAAGGCCATCAAAATCAATCTGTTTTTCAATGTCCTTTACTGTGAACTGTGAACTGTGAACTGTTGGCTGTCTTACATATTTTGAAAGGTTCAGCGACCCCAATATGCATGCCTCGTACGGAAGCAGAGGCTGTTCACCACATGGATTTGTGGACTCTATGCTGCCGACGTTTGGAGTCGGATTATCCCTGTTAATCCTGTCAATGAATATAAGCCCGGGGTCTCCTGTTTCCCATGCGCTCTCAACAATCTCCTTAAAAACATCATGCGCCTTTATCTTCCCGGCAACTGCCTCGCTCCTCGGATTTACAAGCTCATATTCTCCTTCATTTTTAAGGGCATCCATAAATGCATCTGTCACTGAAACCGAGATATTAAAGTTTGTTAATTCTCCCTCTGTCCTCTTTATACGGATAAAATCAAGGATATCAGGGTGGTCAATGCGGAGAATCCCCATATTAGCGCCCCGCCTTGCTCCTCCCTGCTTTATGACATCCGTTGCAATGTTATATATCTTCATAAAAGAGACAGGGCCGCTTGCGATGCCTCCTGTTGAATGGACCACATCAGACTTAGGCCTTAAGTGCGTAAATGAAAAACCGGTACCGCCGCCGCTTTGAAGTATCAATGCGGCATTTTTCAGGGTATCAAATATTGAATGCATTGAGTCATCCACAGGAAGCACAAAACATGCAGCAAGCTGTCCTATCTCTTTTCCTGCGTTCATAAGTGTCGGAGAATTCGGCAGGAATCTGAGGGATGTCATCAACTCGTAAAATTTCTCTTCCCATTCGGCAGCATTGCCGCCGTACTGAGTCTCGGCAGCCGCAATAGTCCTTGCAACCCTCCTGAACATCCCTTCAGGAGTTTCTATAACCTCCCCTCTTTCGTCCTTGAGGAGATACCTTGCCTTAAGCGCTTTAAGAGCATTTTCAGTCAGATTCATAAGAACATTATAGCAGAAAAAATTTCTGTTATAGAGTCGGGGAAATTGTTTAATTGTTAAGTTGAATCTTTATATAAGCCTTTGATCTTAAATCCTCAATATGCTTTTTCAGCCTTATATTGACCTCTTTTTCAACGAGATATTCCTCAATCTTTTCCCTTGCATCGTCGAACTCAGCCTTGCCGAATTCTTTTCTGTTTTTATCGTAGAATTCCCTCAGATCGTCCTCTGTTATTTTTATAAATGTCTTAAGCTTTAACTCAATATACTCCCTGATAGACTCATCCGTATTAGCTCCCTCTATACGCAGCTTCTTTGCCTCGCGCAAAAGGAGCATCCTGTTTATCTTCGTGTTCAACACCTCTTCTTTTTTTATATCAGGCCTCAGTTTTGCCGCAGCCTTGTAATTCTCATCAAGTTCGCTAAGGGTTATTGCTTTGTCATCAACAAAAGCAACCACCCTGTCAACTACCTCTGCGAAAACAAACGGCAGATTGAGGGCCAGCAAAAATGCACAGCCTAAAAATAGAGAGACTTTAGTTCCTTTCATTTTATACTCTTAATTTTACATCAAAAAATTGAATATTTTCCATGCCCTCATGTATTATATGGGTCAGGATACGAAGATAATTTGAGGAGAAAACTAAATATGAGCAAAATCCTAAAACTCGGTATTCCCAAGGGAAGCCTTCAGGAGTCAACATTAAAACTTTTCAGAAAGGCAGGATACCACATCTCGGTATCAAGCCGTTCCTACTATCCGTCCTTTGACGACATTGAAGTTGAGGCAATGCTGATAAGGGCGCAGGAAATGGCAAGATATGTTGAGGGCGGAATACTTGACTGCGGACTTACAGGCAAAGACTGGATACTGGAGCAGAATGCCGACGTGCATGAGGTTGCGGAACTCATCTATGCAAAGGAAGGCCTCAGGCCCGTAAAATGGGTCATTGCCGTGCCGAATGACTCAAAGATAAAAAGCGTAAAAGGCTTGAACGGCAAACGCATTGCAACAGAGCTTGTAGGGTTTACGAAGAGATACCTCAAGGCAAAAGGGATAAAGGCAGAGGTTGATTTTTCATGGGGCGCAACAGAGGTGAAACCGCCCTACCTTGCCGACGCCATAGTCGAGCTGACAGAGACAGGCACGTCTTTAAGGGCCAATAATCTGAGAATCGTTGAAACCATTCTTGAGTCAAGCACAAGATTCATTGCAAACAAAAAGGCGTGGCAGGACAAGTGGAAAAAACAAAAGATGCAAAATATTGTCATGCTACTGAAAGGCGCATTGTCTGCCGAGGAGAAAGTCGGGCTTAAGATGAATGTCACTGAGAGATCATTTAAACGCGTAATGAGCCTTCTTTCTGCCATGCACTCGCCGACCATATCTGCGCTTTCAGATAAGGGGTGGTATGCCCTTGAAGTGATAATTGACGAGAAAGTTGTGCGGGATATTATCCCGAAACTAAAGACTGCGGGAGCGTCAGGCATAGTGGAGTATCAGTTGAACAAAGTGATACCGTAGTGCATTTTTTGTCCCAAAACTGTCATTCCGTGCTTGACACGGAATCCAGTTCCTTTCCTCTGGATTCCTGCTTTCGCAGGAATGACAGTTAAAGGAATTTTTTAGATGAAAAAGATACGCATAAAGAGCCTTGTCAGTCCGGACATCCGCAATCTCAGAGCGTATAATGCAAAAGAGATTCCATGCAGGGTGAAGCTTGATGCGAATGAAAGCCCTTATGGTTTTGATATTACTGATGAAATCTTAAAATCAATTAAAACCAACCGCTATCCTGACCCTGAGGCAAAAACTCTAAAAAAAATTATCGCAAAAAATCTGAGGCTGAATCCCGAGAATATCCTTTTTGGAAACGGCTCTGATGAGCTTATATATTATCTCATAACTGTCTTCGGCGGGCCTGTCCTGTATCCTGTTCCCACGTTTTCAATGTACGGCATTATCTCTCAGGCGCTCGGAGAAAAAAGAATAGAAGTTCCGCTGGATGATGAATTTGACCTAAATATGGAAGAGATTTTAAGCGTAATTAAAAAAAATAAGCCGACTCTTATATTCCTGAGTTCTCCAAATAATCCCACAGGCAACTGTTTTTCTTCGGAAAGAATCCTGAAAATAATCGCCGACTCTAAAGGCCTTGTTATTGTTGACGAGGCATATCAGCCGTTTTCCAGCGAGAGAGGTTTTCTGCCGATGTTAAACGACTATAAAAATCTCGTGATTCTCAGAACCATGAGCAAGATAGGCTTTGCAGGATTGCGGGTAGGCTTTATGATTGCCGGCAAAGAGATAATAAATGAGGTTAATAAGGTAAGGCTGCCGTTTAACCTTAATTCCATTTCACAGGCAGTTGCAGCGGCATTGCTTAAAAACCCCAATACAATAAAATTACACATAGGGCTTATTACCTCTGAGATGGAGAGGCTTCTTAATGAACTGTGGAAGATACAGGGAATAAAACCCTATCCGTCCGAGGCTAATTTTATATTATTCAAAGTTAAGAATTCTGATAAAATCTATTATAGGCTTCTTAAAAGAGGCGTGCTTGTGAGGAATATGAAAGGCGTTGTAGATGGATGTCTCAGGGTAACAGTCGGCGCGCCCGGAGAAAACAGTGCTTTTCTGAAAGCGCTTATCAACGTTATTTAATACACGCACATCTTACTTTCCCCTTCCTAAAAACCTCAAAAAACATTATAATTCCTTATCTGAAATGCTCAGGAGGGCTGAATGAGAAAGGCATTGATTAAGAGAAAGACAAAAGAAACAAATATCTCCCTGGACTTGAATCTTGACGGCAGGGGAAGTTATTCAATAAACACCTCTATCCCGTTTCTGGACCATATGCTTTCCCTGATGTGTAAACACGGGCTGTTTGATATTAAACTGAAAGCAAAAGGCGATATAGATATTGACGACCATCACACTGTGGAAGACATCGGGATAGTGCTCGGCAAGGCCCTCAAACAGGCAGTCGGAGACATGAAAGGAATAGCGAGATACGGACAGGCATCTGTGCCTATGGATGAAGCTCTCGCCTCGGTAAGCATTGATATCAGCGGAAGGCCCTATTTTGTTTATAAAGTTGAATTCCCGAAAAAAAGCAAACTGAAGGACTTTGACCCTGACCTTATAGAAGACTTCCTTCAGGCTTTCGTAAGTAACAGCAGCATAACGCTCCATGTCAACGCTCTTTACGGAAGGAACATACATCATATTATTGAAGCAATTTTTAAAGGGCTTGGCAGGGCGCTCAGAGAAGCAGTCTCAGTAAATCGGAAAATTAAAAGCATCCCCACTACAAAGGGCATGATATAGGAACCCTGATTATTGGGACTAACCGATATGCCACTGCTCTCTAAAATCCCCCTCAATGAGATTAAATATGTCCTCCTTGATATGGACGGGACTCTTCTTGATAAATATTTTGATGATTACTTCTGGGAGCATCTTGTACCTGAGAAATATGCTGAAAAACATGACATGACATTCGGCAAAGCTAAGGAAGAACTTTTTAAGAAATATAAACATCACGAAGGCACATTGAACTGGACAGACATAGATTTCTGGTCCAGAGAGCTTAACCTTGACATCCCTGCCCTCAAAGAACAGATACGGCACATGATAGAGGTTCACCCGCATGTAGAGGATTTTCTGAAGATGCTGAAAAAACAGAAAAAGAAAATATTTCTTGTTACAAATGCACATTATAAAGTTTTGGATTTAAAATTTAAGAAAACTGAACTCGGCAAATATTTTGATGCAGCAATTACATCTTTTGAAATGGGCTATCCAAAAGAGATGCTTGAATTCTGGAAAAAGGCTGAAAATAAGCTTGGATTTGAGAAGGAAAAGACACTCTTCGTTGATGACACAGAGGAGGTACTGAAAACAGCCAGGAAATACGGGCTAAAACACATCATTCACAAGGCAAAGGCTAATTCAAAAATCAAGCCAAAACTGTCAAAGGATTTTATGCATATTTTTGATTTTAGCGAATTGATGTGAAAGATTATTTTAAGCATATTGATAAACAAATAACGTATGGACATAGAAACCGTTGATTTTCTAATTATTGGAAGCGGGGTGGCTGGACTGAGGGCTGCGATAGAGCTTGCGCCCCACGGGAACGTCCTTGTCGCAACAAAAGATATGCCCAAAGAAAGCAGCACAGAATATGCTCAGGGAGGCATAGCTGTTGCGCTGAGCGATGAAGATAAAGTCGGGATACATTTTGAAGATACGCTAAAGGCCGGTGACGGCCTCTGCAACGAGGACGCGGTAAAGATTCTCGTTGAGGAAGGCCCTGAAAGGATTCTTGAGCTTATTTCATGGGGCGCTGAATTTGACAAGGAAGGGACAAAACTTGATTTTGCGATAGAAGGAGCTCATTCAAGGAAAAGAGTCCTGCACGCCAGAGGCGATTCAACGGGCAAGGAACTGGAGCGCGTGCTTCTAAACAAAGTGCGTTCTTTTCCGTCGGTAAAAAAATATCCTTTTGCATTTACAGTTGACCTGATCATAAAAAACGATGAATGCTGTGGAGCATATATTCTGAAGGACAGGAAAATGACTGCAATCATTGCAAAGGCAACCATCCTTTGTACAGGAGGCGCAGGACAGATATTTGCAAGAACAACCAACCCCATGGTGGCAACAGGAGACGGCATGGCAATAGCCTTCCGTGCAGGCGCTCAGCTTGAAGATATGGAATTTATTCAGTTTCATCCCACAAGCCTCTACTCTCAGTATGCCCCGCAGTTTCTGCTCAGCGAGGCAATGAGAGGTGAAGGGGCGATTTTAAGGAATATAAACAAAGAACATTTTATGAAAAATTATCACCGCGATGCGGAACTTGCGCCGAGAGACATTGTATCAAGGGCAATAATCTCAGAGATGGTTAAAACTGAAAGCAGCTATGTGTATCTTGACATGACCCATCTCGAAAAAGATTTTGTCAGAAAACGGTTCCCTCAGATTTATTCTACATGCCTTCGATACAATGTAGACATAACAAACGAGCCGATACCTGTATCCCCGGCTGCCCATTACATCATGGGAGGAGTAAGAACTGACATCAACGGTGTTACAAGCATAAAAAGACTCTATGCGGCAGGCGAAGTAGCATGCACAGGCGTGCACGGCGCAAACAGGCTTGCAAGCAACAGCCTGCTTGAAGGGCTTGTCTACGGTGCGCGTACAGGAAAGGCAGCGCTTGAGTTCGGAGTTCAGTCGCCCCGGGCGACTCGTCCGCACTCGGGCGGACTCGCCGAGGAGAGCCGAGGCGAGAGTTCGGAGTTCAGAGTTTCAGACTATCCGCATACATATCACACCATCCCGGAACACGATGAAATAAGAATGACACTGAGAAAGCTCATGTGGGACAGGGTTGGAATAATAAGATGCGGCGAGTCTCTTGAAGAGGCGAGAAAAAAACTTTCAGAATGGGCATTCATACTTGACAAGGTCTTTTACACAAGGCGTGAACTTGAATTGAAAAACATGCTTACAGTTGCAATGATGATCACTGAGGCCGCCTCTCTCAGAAAAGGAAGCGTGGGAGCGCATTACAGGTCTGATTTCCCGGAAAAGGGCCAAGACTGGCAGAAACATATTGCACTGTCCAGAGAAGATGATAGAATAAAATATAGCTTGGCATAAGAGATGTCTCAAAAGAGGTGATAATGAATACCAGTAAAACCAAGATTGTCTGCACAATAGGCCCGGCTTCATCAAGCCGTGAGACAATACGCTCTCTTATAAGAAACGGAATGGATGTTGCAAGATTAAATTTCTCTCACGGCGACCATGCTACTTACAAAAAGATTACAGGACTTATAAGGGCTGAATCCGGAAACCTTAAAAAAGCAGTAGCAATCCTGCAGGACCTGCAGGGCATAAAGATCAGGGTCGGGCTTGTCAGCAACGGTTCAGTAGAGCTTAAAAAAGGCACAGAGATATTTCTGCACAGCGGCAACGATGTCAGCAATGACAAGCACATATTCATTTCATATCCTGCGTTAAGAAAAGACATAAAGACAGGCGACAGGATACTCTTTGATGACGGTTTGATTCAGGCAAATGTAACAGGCAAAACCCGCGACGGATTAAGAGTGAAAATTGTTGAGGGAGGTGTTTTAAAGAATAAAAAAGGAGTCAATCTCCCTCATGTAAAAACAACCTTGCCGTCCTTCACAGATAAAGATAAAAACGACCTCAGCTTTGGATTAACAATCGGTGTTGATTATGCAGCGCTGTCATTTGTAAGAAGCGCAAGTGACGTAAGAGTTGTGAAGGAATGGCTAAAAAAAAGACACACATCGCTGCCTCTCATAGCAAAGATTGAAAAGCCTGAGGCTATTGATGATATTGACAGCATACTTGATGAGGCAGACGGAATAATGATTGCAAGGGGAGACCTCGGAGTTGAGATATCGCCTGAAGAGGTTCCAATAATACAGAAGATGCTTATCAGCAAAGCCAATGAAAAAGGAAAGCTTGTAATAACAGCAACACAGATGCTTGAGTCAATGACAGAACATTTAAGGCCGACAAGGGCAGAGGCAACAGATGTTGCAAACGCTGTCATAGACGGAAGTGATGCGCTTATGCTCTCCGCAGAGACAGCGACAGGGAAATATCCTGTAAATGCAGTAAAGATGATGGCCAGGATTATAAGATATACAGAATCCCAATCCTTAGCCAGACATGATTATTCCGGCTTTGCCATGCTCTTCTCTGATTTTTCAGGCGCTGTTGCCGAAGCGGCATGCACTGCAGCCGGGGATATTCACGCAAAGGCCATAGTTGCATTCACTCAATCGGGATTTACTGCAAGGCTTGTATCCAAGTTCAGGCCTGAAGTGCCGATAATAGGCGTTACTCCTCATGACAATGTTAAGCGAAGGATGTCTCTTTACTGGGGAGTTACGCCGATGCTCATATCTCATGTATCTAACACGGATAATATGATTCAGAAGGTTGAAAAATTACTGATTGCCTCCAAGATAGCAAAAAAAGGTGATAATATAGTCATAACCGCAGGCTCGCCACTCATGAAACGCGGTACAACAAATCTTATGAAGCTGCACAAAATTTCGTAGCTAAGGGAGGCTCTTGCAAAAGTCTCAAGGGACTTTTATTTCATAAGCCTTAATCTTGCGGTGCAGGTTGCTTCTTTCCACATCCAGAATCTCCGCCGTCCTTGATATATTCCAGTTATTTTCCTCGAGTTTCTTCGTGATATAGTCCTTCTCAAAGGCGTCTCTCGCATCCTTAAGCGTTTTGTATTGGAAATAGTCGGAGCCGTCGTGTTCAACCGGGATAAAGAGATTCCTGGCGTCTATTATATTTGAAGGCGTCATTATAACAAGCCTCTCTATGACATTCTTAAGTTCTCTGACATTTCCGGGCCAGCCGTATGACTGCAGATATTTCAAGGCCTCGGGCAGTATCTTTCTGGGAGGCTTGCCGTATTCTGCCGCAAGAGAATCAAGAAAGTATTCAACAAGAAGCGGTATGTCCTCTTTTCTTTCCCTCAAAGGCGGAACAAACAGAGGGATAACATTCAGCCTGAAGAAAAGGTCTTCTCTGAAACTGCCCTTCTTTACTTCTTCCCTGAGGTCTTTATTAGTGGCTGCAATTATCCTGACGTCAACATTTATATTCTTGTTTCCCCCTACCCGCTGAAACTCCTGAGTCTCAATTACGCGCAGAACCTTTGCCTGAGTCTGAAGTGACATGTCGCCTATCTCGTCAAGAAATAATGTCCCTCCGTCAGCAAGTTCAAATTTTCCGTTCTTTTTTTCAAATGCGCCTGTGAAAGAGCCCTTCTCATGCCCGAAAAGCTCGCTCTCTATGAGTTCCTGCGGAATGGCAGCGCAATTTACCTCAATAAAAGGCTTCCCGGCCCTCGGGCTTTTTTCATGCAGGAGTCTTGCAGCAACTTCTTTGCCGGTACCGCTTTCTCCGAATATCAGAACACGGCTGTTGCTCCGTGCAGCCATCTCTATCTGTTCCCGCAAATCTCTTATTTTCTGTGATTCACCTACAAGCTTCCATTTTTTTGTCAGATTCTCCCGAAGTGTAATGTTCTCTCTCTCAAGCGTCCTCTTTTCAATCGCCCTCTTTGACACAAGAAGCACCCTTTCGAGAGAAAGCGGTTTTTCAAGAAAATCATATGCGCCTATTTGTGTGGCTTTCACTGCAAGTTCAATACTGCCGTGCCCTGATATCATTATTACCGGGACATCGGGCTTCATCGCCTTTATCTCCTGCAGTGTTTTAATTCCATCCATGCCGGTAAGCCATATATCCAGAAAAATAAGATCAGGGGAAGTCTCCCTGAGTATCTTTACTGCTTCCTCCCCTGAGTCTGCAGTTAAAACATCATAACCATCATCTTCCAGTATGCCTGACAGGCTTTCTCTTATTCCTTCTTCATCGTCCACTATAAAAATTACAGGTTTTGACACTTTACCTCTCCTTCTAAGCCTATATATCTCTTATTGGCAGTTCTATAGTAAAGATTGTGCCCTTAGGGTTATTGTCTCTTACCCTGATATATCCCCTGTGTTCCATAACAATTTTGTTTGCAATAGCCAGTCCCAGCCCTGTGCCGTCCTTTTTTGTAGAGAAATAAGGAAGAAATATTTTGTCTTTATCATCTTCCTTCATTCCGGGACCGTCGTCCGCAATGTCCATAAAAACCCTGTTTGCCGCCTTATCCATATGCACTTTAAGTTCTATATTACCACTATTCCCCATCGCCTGAAATGCATTGTCAAAAATATTAATCATCACCCGCTTGAACTGCTCTCCATCCATTTCAACAGGCGGCACATCGTCCGGCAGCGGCAGTACCACTTTTATATTAAATCCCTTATAATCCTTAAAGAGTTCCAGCGCCTCATTTATTATACTTGCAAGACTTGTCGGCCTCTTTTTTATCTCAGGCATCTTGCCAAATCTTGAGAACTCATCAACAAGCCTCTTAAGGCTGTCAACCTCATTCACTATGGTCCTTGTGGAGCGTTCAAATATCTGGTCGAAATCCTTATCCTTCTGCTCCCACTTCTTCATCATTCTTTCTGTTGAAAGCTTTATAGGCGTAAGCGGATTCTTTATCTCATGCGCTATTCTCCTTGCAACTTCTTCCCATGCAATTGCCTTTTGAGCTTTTATGACATCAGTAAGATCGTCAAAGACTACTAACAACCCTATCGGCGTTGATGCCTTATCCCTGAGAGTGGTAACAAAGACCCTCAGTATAAGCCTTTTGTCTCCGACTGTCACCCTTACATCTTTCTCTATGCTTTTGAGGTCTTTAATTATTATCCCGCTGATAAGAGCATTAAGCTCTTCCGATGCAATTATTGCCGTCAGTTCCTTGTAGTTTTTATTAATCACGTTTTGAACTGTTACATTCAATATAGAGCATGCAGCAACGTTGATTGTCAGTATCCTGCCGTGCACATCAAGGAACACAACACCGGAATTAATATTCGCAAGTATGTTCTCCATCCAGAGCCTTTCCCTGTCGGATTTCACATAAGCCTTCTGGAGCGTCTCTTTCCCTTCCTTCAATCCGGACACCATATGGTTGAAAGAATTTATCAGCAGCCCTATCTCATCTTCCCTTCTGAGATTAAGGCGGACATCAAGATTTCCTGATGCAACTTCCTCTGTGGCCTGAGCAAGGCTCTGTATAGGGTCCGTAATCCCTTTTGCAATCCTCAGCGCCACCCAGAGGGCCATGAACACTACAATCAACGTAAAGAAGGCAAGGATTAAAAGGTAGTTCATCTTCAAGGGCACTTTCCATGATTCCATGTTCAAATAGTCTTCGTATGCGCTTTTTACCTTTTCAACATTGACCGCAATATCTTTTGGCAGAGTGGTTTCAATAATTATAATGCCTGTCATTTTCCCTTGGGAATATTCCGGAACGGCTGCCCTTATGGTATCTCCACTTTCGCCGGATATGACCTCTGTCCCCTCTTTCCCGTCAAATGCAGCCTTAATCGTCTCCGTAGGATTTTCAGGGTTTTTGTTCATACGAATTGTCCTGTAGCCCGAAGCAGACTTTTCACCTGACACAACTGCCCTTGCAAATTCCATAGCCCTCTGCCTTTCCATCTCATAAACAGACTTAGCAACATTAAGTGAACTGGTAAGAGGCTGCCTGAACTGGGGGGTCAGAAATTTGTCTATGTAATTTGTAACAAGCCCGCTTGCCACAAAGAATAAAAGCGCCGCAGGTATGGACGTAAGCACAACAAATATTACGACAATCTTTGTCTTGAATTTATAACCAAGAATTTTCTGTTTTCTCTCTATGTAGAGCTTTATAAGGCTCTTGCCGACAAAAAATATCAGGGTCAGAAGCGCAATTATATTCAGGTTCAGAAGAACCAGAAGGATTACTATTGTCAAAAACGACACCGTTTCAAGCCTGATGTAATGCAGCTCAATCGCTAAAGCGGCAATTATAAAAATAAAAAAACCTAAGAATAGCAGTCCGTTTCTAAGATTTTTCATTTCCCCTGCCCCACACTGAATTTTGAAGAGTCCTTGACTTTGGTGAATTCCTTTTCCGGCACAAAGAAAAACAGATAACTTATAACAGGAGGGAGCTTTCTTAATCTGGACTCCACTGTTATTCGGACAAAATAGTCGGCCGGCTCGAGTTCTCTTGTATTTGTAAGCTTCATATCCCCGCTATTTAATGACCACCTTAACAATGAATCGAGTTCATTGAACCGTTTTTCTATTACTGTCATACCGTCTGATGATGTCGCCACATACTCCTTCTTGATTGGATCAACCCGCAGCGTTTTAACTATATGCTTTCCCAGAACAAACTCATCAGGCCACATATTCCAAGCCCTGAACAGGTCTATATAAAATGTAATCTCTTTTGCTATCCCGTTTTTCAGATCCTTCAGTTGTTTTTCATCAAGGATAAGCCCTGTTGTAACATATATTTCGTTGTTTACGATCTTCGTTTCCGGACCGATTATCTCAGCGCACCTTGCTATAGAAGGGGAAAACAACAAACACCCCAAAAAAAATAAAAAACAAAAAGCAACCTGCCATCTCCTGTCTATCAATTTAGCCTTGACATCTCCTCTGAAAAAATTTATTCTCATTATACCATACCCGAAAAATAGACATAGAACTATAAACGCTTGAATTACCCGTCATTGCGAGAACCCGAAGGGTTCGTGGCAATCTCATCGCAAAAGGCGAGATTGCTTCGTTTCACTCGCAATGACAACTTTCTATGTCTATTTTTCGGCCATACAGACAGCAGTTGAGAGTTTAAAGTTAAAAGTGTAAAGTTATAATAACTATTAATTTTCAACTTCCAACTTAAAACTTCTTAAAGAAGAGGAGTTATGGAACTTAAAATTATAAAGATAGACATTCCCGAAAACTGCAATGTCATAATAGGACAGACACATTTTATAAAAACAGCGGAAGACCTTTATGAGATTGTAGTGACAACCGTTCCGCATTCAAATTTCGGAATCGCATTCGCTGAGGCATCAGGCCCGTGCCTGATAAGGACAGAGGGTAACGACAACGGGCTTATAGATGCCTGCATCAAAAACCTTCAGGCGCTTGGCGCCGGACATGTATTCTGCATACTAATGCGCGGAGCCTATCCTATAAATGTGCTCAGCCAGATTAAAAACTGTCCTGAAGTATGCAGCATATTCTGTGCAACGGCAAATCCCGTTGAAGTTGTTGTAGCCGCTCTATCCCACGGAAACGGGGTACTGGGAGTCGTTGACGGTTTAGGGCCGAAAGGCATAGAGACGCCTGAAGATAAGGCTCACAGAAAAGAATTTCTAAGAAAGATCGGATACAAACTGTAAAACCATGCGAATCAGCGGCAGGGTCAAAGAAGCATTATGTCCATTCTGCGGCAAGTCGTTTAAAAAGCCTGAGGATATAAAGACCGGGCTTGGAAATGTTTTCACAGGCGGGAAATGTAAATGCGGAGCAGCATACGTCTTCGACCGCTCAGGCCACAATCTCGGTGAGGCTTACGTTGATGCCCTGGTATTTGCCTGTAACGGTGATTGGGAAAAAGCATGGACACTAACGCCGGACGTAGACTATAAAACAGAATCTTTTCACTATGATCAAGGAAGCCATCAATTAATAGAAAGTATAAAGAAAGGCTTACGGACAAGCGAAAACCTCCTGTTCATTAAAGTGGAAAATAAAGCGCAAAGCGGTAAGGAAAACAGCAAGCGAGGATAAATAAATATAATTTGCCAATAACTTTTTTTTATTTGACCGAATACGTAAAGATATATTAGTGTTTATAGTTCAATTGGGAATCTGATTGCCTTCAAATAATCATTTTTATCCTGTAAGAAGGGATTATTGGGAAGTTAAGGCAAATATTGAGCGGGAGATTTCTCCCCTACTTATATTTAACAAGGAAAATTTTCAGCAAAAAGGAGGGACGTAAAAATGCCAACGATGGAATTTCAGGGGAAACAGATTGAGGTTGATGATGACGGATATATTATTAATCTTGACGACTGGAGTAAGGAACTTGCCGTACAAGTGGCGTCACAGGACGGTGTTACACTGACAGAGGCTCACTGGGAAGTAATTAACTTCCTCAGAGACTACTACAAGCAGTATCAGATTGCGCCCATGATAAAGATTCTCGTTAAAGAGATCGGAAAGGCTATGGGGCCTGAAAAAGGCAACACAAAGTACCTTTACGAACTTTATCCGGGCGGGCCTGCAAAGCAGGCATGTAAGTATGCAGGGCTTCCAAAACCAACAGGTTGCGTATAAGGAATTAAAGAAGTAAGAGGTTTTCCGCCTCTTACTTCTCATTTTTATCTCTTTAGGAAAATACTGATGATGTTTGTGCGGGAGTTTAATCTCCACCGAGCCAAAGAGTTACCGGGAGGGAACAAAGCCAGACATGAGACTGAACAGCCTCTTAGCAGATAAAAAGGCTTCCATTCTGGAGAAATGGTTTGATGTAATAATAGAGACATACCCTCCTGACACCGCAAGTTTTTTAAAGAATCGAAATAACAGATTTGCCAATCCGACAGGGTCAACCATCTCTCAGGGGATAGAAGATATATTTGATGAACTCCTCAGAGGCCTCAATAAGGAAAAGACTTCTCAGTTCCTTGATGACATTGTGAGAATAAGGGCAGTTCAGGATTTCACACCCTCTCAGGCGCTCTCTTTTATCTTCCCCTTGAAGAGAATCATCAGAGAAGAACTCGCCGCTGAAATAGCCGGGAACCATCTTTCGGATGAAATCCTCTCCCTTGAATCTGAAATCGACGGCCTCGCACTTTCAGCATTTGATATTTACATGAAGTGCAGGGAAAAGATTTACGACATAAAGGCTAATGAAGTTAAAAGGAGCACCTTCAGGCTCATGCAAATGGCTAACCTGATAAATGACACTAATGGAGAGGAACCTGATCTCGCAGGAAATATTAATCTAAAAATAAAAAGAGGAGAGGTAAAGAAATGAGAATCCTATTTTCCTTCTTTGCTGTTATCGCGCTTGTTCTGTCTGCCTACGCAGGGGTGAAAATAGCAAACCTTCAATTCCTTTTTGGAGTTGTCATCCCCTATATTGCAATCGCAATATTTATTCTGGGATTCATCTACCGCGTGCTGAAATGGGGAAGCTCTCCTGTGCCGTTCCGCATACCTACAACCTGCGGACAACAGGAATCCCTGCCGTGGATAAAACAGAGCAAGATTGAAAACCCGTCAAGCGCCGCAGGCGTCGTCATCAGGATGGCGCTTGAAGTGCTGTTATTCCGCTCACTCTTCAGAAACTTAAAGACACAACTCAAGGAAGGCAGACTTGTATATGGGGAGGCTAAATGGCTCTGGCTGGCAGGTTTGGCGTTTCACTGGTCATTCCTGATTATTTTTGTCAGGCACTTCAGATTATTTCTACAGGATACCCCTTCCTTTATAAAAACGATTGAGGGGCTTGATAGTTTTCTGCAGGTGGGTGTTCCCCTGCTTTACATGACAGATGTCGTTCTTCTCGGGGCTGTAACATATCTGTTTCTCAGGAGAGTTTTCATACCACAGATAAAATACATATCTCTCGCTGCCGACTACTTCCCGCTTTTTCTGATACTTGGGATAGCCGCATCAGGCGTGTTGATGAGATATTTCTACAAGGTGCATATTGTGGGCGTGAAAGAACTCGCTATGGGGCTTGTAAGCTTAAACCCTGTGATACCCCAGAGTATCGGCGTAATTTTTTATATCCACCTTTTTTTGATAAGCATATTGCTTGCCTACTTCCCGTTAAGCAAGCTCATGCATATGGCCGGGGTCTTCCTCAGCCCTACAAGAAATATGGTGAACAACAGCCGTATAGCAAGACATATAAATCCATGGAATTATCCGGTGCATGTCCACACATATGAGGAATATGAGAATGATTTCAGGGAAAAAATGAAAAAAGCCGGAATACCTGTAGAAAAGGAGTGACGCATGGCAACAAAATTTACTGCAAAACCAGACGAGCTTTCAAAGATAGACTACAAGCCGCCTAAAAAAGGATGGTTGGACACACCCGCTGAATTCAAGGAACACACCTTCTGCTGGGGTGCAAAAGGCAAAAACCTCAATGTTGTTGAATTCCCGAATGCGCGCGACTGGTCTCCCGCAGAGGAAGACTGGAAGCTCCCGGAAAACTGGCAGGAGATTGTCCTTGAAGGCATAAAAGACAGGCTAAGCAAGTACCGTTCTTTCAAACTGTTTATGGACATTTGCGTCAGGTGCGGCGCCTGCGCTGATAAGTGTCATTTCTTCATAGGCGGAGGAGACCCGAAGAATATGCCGGTATTAAGGGCAGAGCTTCTCAGGTCGATTTACAGAAAATATTTTACTGCATCAGGCAAAATGCTTGGCAAGATTGCCGGCGCAAGGGAGTTAACCTTAGATGTCTTAAAAGAGATATGGTATTACTATTACCAGTGTACAGAGTGCCGCCGCTGTTCAGTCTTCTGTCCATACGGAATTGATCAGGCTGAGATAACGATGGTGGGAAGAGAACTTATGAATCTGCTTGGATTGAACACAGACTGGATTTCAGGGCCTGTTGCCAATTGCTACATGAAAGGCAACCACCTCGGTCTTGAGCCCCATACAATCAAAAACAGTATGGAATTCTTCCTTGACGACATAGAGACAATAACAGGCATAAAGATTAAGCCTACTTTCAATAGAAAAGGAGCAGAGATCCTTTTTGTAACCCCATCAGGCGATCTCTTTGCCGACCCCGGCACTTATACCGCTATGGGCTACCTTATGCTTTTCCATGAACTGGGCCTTGACTACACCTGGAGCACATACGCCTCTGAAGGAGGCAACTTCGGGTTATTTACTTCCAATGAGATGGCAAAAAGGCTCAATGCAAAGATTTATGCGGAGGCAAAGAGGCTTGGCGTGAAATGGATCATTGGAGGAGAATGCGGCCATATGTGGAGGATTGTAAATCAGTACATGGATACATGGAACGGCCCGGCTGATTTCCTTGAGGAGCCTGTTTCTCCTATAACAGGCACAAAATTTGAGAATGCAAAATCCACAAAGATGGTTCATATAGCAGAATTCACAGCTGACCTTATCAAGAACGGGAAGCTGAAACTGGACCCGGGCAGGAACAACCACCTCAAGGTTACATGGCATGACTCGTGTAATACAGCAAGAGGAATGGGAATTCTTGATGAACCAAGATACGTTCTGCGGAATGTATGCAACCACTTCCATGAAATGCCTGAAGACACCATAAGGGAAAAAACCTTCTGCTGCGGCAGCGGCACAGGCCTGAACGCATCCGAAAATATGGACCTCAGGATGAGGGGCGGTTTTCCCAGAGCCAATGCTGTTAAATACGTCCGGGATAATTATGGCGTAAACATGCTGGCAAATATCTGCGCAATTGACAGGGCAACTTTAAAGGCATTAATGGAATACTGGGCGCCTGATGTGCAGGTAGCAGGACTTCATGAACTGGTGGGGAATGCCCTTGTAATGACAGGTGAAAAGGAAAGGACACAGGATTTGCGTCTTGAACCATTACCTGAAAAGGAGGCTAAAGAATAATGAAGATCTATGACGGAGGAAAGATATTCGTTGGCTTGATTGTCTTTGCCGCCCTTTTTGCATCCCCATTCTATCTCAACATGGGCAAGGTCAGCGCTAAACCTGAACTTAAAATTGACACGCCTGAAATCCAGAAACTTGAAGATAAGAAATGCGTTGAGCCCAAGGAGTTGATGAGGGCAGAACACATGCAGATACTTAATAGCTGGAGAGATGCTGTTGTGCGTAATGGAGACAGAGACCAGATAATCATCAGCGGACATAAATACGAAAAGAGCCTTCAGAACGGATGCATGAAATGCCACTCTAACAAAAAGGATTTCTGTGATAAATGTCATAACTACATGGCTGTAAAACCATACTGCTGGGATTGCCATATAGCGCCAAAGGAGAAGAAGTCATGAGCATGAACAGAAGAGAATTTTTAAAGATAGCAGGAATTTCTACGATAGCCGGTATTGGAGGCACAGCGCTTGCGGGCGGATTGCGGAAAGGCGTGATCGAGGCTGCTCAGACCGCGCCGAATACCGATGCCCTCACAGGAAAGAAATGGGGAATAGCTATTGACATGAGCAAACTCAAATCAGAGGAAAACATCAAGAGAGTTACAGAAGCCTGTCACCGCATTCACAATGTTCCGGACTTCAGCAATACAAAAGACGAGGTAAAGTGGATATGGACTGAAACCTTTGAGCATTCTTTCCCCGGACAGGAACATAAATTTATGGCTGAGGATATGAAACACAAGCCTTTTCTGCTGCTCTGCAACCACTGTGATAATCCTGCATGTGTAAGGGTCTGTCCTACAAAAGCCACTTTCAAGCGAAAGGACGGAATTGTTATGCAGGACATGCACAGGTGTATCGGATGCAGATTCTGCATGGCAGCTTGCCCCTTTGGCGCAAGGAGCTTTAACTACAAAAATCCAAGACTTGCCAAAAACCTGCAGGAATACATGAATCCTGAATTCCCGACAAGGACTATAGGTGTTGTGGAAAAATGCACTTTCTGTTACGAAAGGCTTGCAAAAGGGCTAAAACCTGCGTGCGTGGAAGAATCTAACGGCGCCTTGGTATTTGGCGATCTTGAGGATCCCGCATCCGAAATAAGAAAGATTCTCGCTTCGAAACATACCATCAGGCGCAAACCGGAACTCGGAACAGAACCGAACATTTACTACATAATAGGAGGAAATGACTATGCTGTTGTACCTGAAATCAAATGAATATTATGTCCTGTTCGGAATAGGAGGTAACTTATAATGCTTGAAAAAGCTCTAAGCGGAAGCAAAAAATACTGGACCTGGATTTTTATCCTGCTCGTTTTCATAGGCATAGGAACCGTTAACTATCTCAGACAGTTTCAGACTGGCCTTACAATAACAGGGCTTAGCAGGGACGTTTCATGGGGCCTCTACATAGGGCAGTTTACATTCCTTGTCGGCGTAGCCGCATCCGGCGTAATGCTTGTTCTGCCATACTACCTGCACAATTTCAAACAGTTTGCAAAAATCACGGTGCTCGGCGAGTTTCTGGCTGTATCAGCAGTCATAATGTGTATGCTGTTCATTTTTGTTGATATGGGCCAGCCGATGAGGGTTATGAATGTCTTGCTTTATCCGACTCCGAACTCTGTCATGTTCTGGGATGCAATGGTTTTAAGCGGTTATCTTGCCTTAAATATAATTATCGGATGGGTTGTTCTAAAAAAAAAAAAAAAA